>HF998225.1 GCA_000433255.1 Coprobacillus sp. CAG:605
CTCCAGCTGTTCCTTGTGGTCCGATTGGGCCAGTTAGACCAGTGGCTCCGGTTTCTCCTTGTGGTCCGGTTGGGCCAGTTGGACCTATTTCTCCTTGCGGACCTGTTGGTCCTGTTGGACCACCACTAGGGCCAGTCGGACCCGTCGGACCAGTAACCCGAGCAATGGCTATTAATCTATCAATATCAAGACAACATCCACTTGATATAACTCTACTCATAAATACCTCCTAAAATATTTTATGTGATATAAAACCAAATGAACACATAAAAAGATATACTAATCGCTTAATATATCCTCTAACTTGGTATACTCTAAATCTACAATGTCTTCTTCTTTTCTAAAACAAACATCCTTAAAATTACAAAATTGACATCCAACAAGTTCACCATTAATTCTTTTAGGGTTAATATCAAAATTAACATTATCAATACTTTCTACAACTTCATCAATCTTTTCATCTACTAACGAACTAATCTTTTCAACATTATTACTACTAACTAACTTTGCATACCTTGAAAATCCCTTACTAGTAACCCCCATTCCCTTAATTACTTCACTATTTTCATAACTACTATCAAACTTATTTATCAAATCTTCATCATCTATTGTAAACCCATCCAACTTAAGTTTCTTCCTTAAATCTTCTAAAACATCATCACAATCAACACTTGAATTATTAAGTATCTTTTGTAAATAAAAACCCGTTATCTTAATATTTTTATGTAAACCATTCTTTGTCAAATAAATATAAACCGGTAATTGTAAATGTAAACCATAATTAATATTATCTAACGTAGTCTCCACACTTCCAGTCTTATAATCAATAATAGCTACTAACCACCTACCACTATCTTCTTCTAAATACTTAATCTTATCTACAAACCCTAAGAAATTAATCTTAAGTTTACTACTTTTATCAACACTAATATGTTTTTCCGTTAATACTTTATTATACTTTGAATATCCTTCTTGAAAACGAATAGTCCTAATTATAAACTCTAAATTAGTATATAACTTCTCACAAAAAAACTTTTCCTTCGCATTCAACTCTTTTTTACTTAAATAAGCCTCATAATTACTTTTTAAATCAAAACCATCTTCATACATTTTAGATAAACAATCATGAAATAAATTACCTAAAAACGCTGCAAAAGTATCTGTAAAAGGATCTAACTTCAAAACATTCTCAATATAAAATCTAAAAGCACACAAATAATAATTATTCATACTTGAATAAGATAAATTAATCTTACCATTTAAATATTCTTCTAAATCCTTAAAATCAATATAATTATATTTATTATCATAACTATTATAAGTAGTATCTAAATACGTATTTAATAACTTCTTTAACTCTTCACTCTCCTCATTATAATTAATGTATTTATCTAAATCTTCTCCCAATACTAACCTATTATATACATTAGAATACTTATACTCTATTTTAACATCTACTATTGTTTTATAATTTAAATCATTAAGTAATGGACTAGGATAAAAACTACTATAATAATCCTTATCTTTATAACTTATTACTAAGTTAGGAAAATATAACATTTTCTTTTTAATATTCTCCTTATTTAAGATTAATCTATCTAAAGAAGTTAATAACCCCAATACTTTTCTATCTTTATCTTTTATATATTCTTCATCATGACTTATACTAGGAACACTTCCCAAATTACATCCCATTAAATAATATATCTTACTAGTATCTACCATATCATTTATACTAATAACATTAACCCCCGTTTTATAAGTATCAGTCTTAATACTAGCGTTCTTTATTTCTTCCGTTATTATATCTATATAAGTATTATCAATATCTTTAACAAAATTATAATCATTTATTATATCAATTAACTTATTTTTAACATCTCCATCTTTAACCTTATTTAAAGCATCTTCAATATTCAAAGTTTCTTTTAATGTCTTTAAAAAATTTACAACACTTTTAGTACCATATATCTTCTTACTAGTATGTAAATTTATTGGTATTCCATAAAATCTAAATATCTTTTCAATATCTGTTTCATAATCACTACCAACATTAACTAAATAAATATCATTTAAACTCTTTGTCTTTAAATTTTCTCTTATCCTTGACGCTACAAATAATACTTCATCAATTTGCTTACTAAATTCATACGCCACTAAGTCTTTATTTTCTTTTTCATAAGTTACATCAATATACTTAAAGTTATATTGTTCTAACTCTTTTTTAAAAAAAGGGTCAACTAAGTACTCTCCAATAACTACAATTCTTGTAATATGCTTTCTAAATAAATCATTCTTAATAAGTAAATTATTGGCTTTCAAAGTATCTTTTATTTCTTTTAAAGGTTCATAATCAATATAGATATTATCTAAGTATTTAAGTGCCATATCATAACTAAGACCATAATGTTTAACTAAAAAATATATGGCTTCTTTTCCATAAGTTCCATAATATTCCTTCATAAATTCATTTAACGTATAAAACTTTAAGTTAAGCATTATTTTTTTATTCGTTAATTCTTTTAATATTTGATTTTTTATCTCATTTGATGTAATAACAATATCTTTATCTTGTAGTAATTCAACCATGATAACCTCCCTAAAATTTTATCTATTTATTATTTTTAATAACACATATATAAGGATAAAGAACCCTAACCCCATAAGTATTATATTAGTAGGAGTTTCCCCAAAAGTATCAACTAACTTTGTATAAAAGTCCATAATTATCCCTACTACAGAATTTTTAACCCCTGTAAAAAATTCTATTATTTCTTCTTCAAAATGATTAGCTAAATTAAGTAAAATTATCATAAAATACCAACTTTCTCATAAATATTATAATACATCCTTGCTTTTTTGACAATTTTTTGTTATTATATTGTTGCTTATGGCGGAATTGGTGAAGTGGTTAACACGCCGGATTGTGGCTCCGGTATGCGTGGGTTCGATCCCCACATTTCGCCCCATTTAGGTATTTAAAGCTTAGTAAATTGTACTTTACTAAGTTTTTTCTTATCTTAATTTCTAATATTAGGTAAAATACGGGGTTTCACTTCATTCTATTTTATATTATAATAACCTCATGGAGGATCCTATGCCAAATAACGAAATTGATAACTACATTCAAAAAATTTTAAAAAAGCAATTACAAAAACTAAAACTAACTAGTCTCATAAAACATTGGAACGAACCCCAATTTATTCAAAGTATTTTTATAACAGCCATCGAAGAAGGTCATTTCTACGAACCTCATATTAACGATAACATTTCCTGCCTCGTCGTCCTAGGAGTTAGAAATACTCTTCTTGAAATTGCTGCCAGTATTAACTATAAAGAATATGGGTTAACTAAACCTTTAAGTAACGATAACATCAAAGAAATAACCATGACTGCAATTAACTACTTTAAAGATATTAACTTAGAAGAATTATCTAATAACCTAACTATAGAAAATGACTACTACGGCGAAGTATCTTTAAAATATCCTCATGCCCATATGGCCTTACAAAACCTAGGAACCCTAACTCAGCAAACCCTAGAATTAGAATATAAAGACACCATTAAAGATAAATATATTCCCCAAGAAATCTTAGATAGTACCGAAAATAATACCAGTATTAAAGAGTATGCTAATGGCATAACAAACACCATAACTCCCGCCCTCGCCTCTATTCTAAAAGCCACTTTAAATAAAGAAATACCCTTCTTCTATGTTGATGCTTTTAAAATACTATCCCGCAACTACGAAATCATACTTCAAGTTCTAGAATTTACAATCACCAACGATATAGTCTTTGTTACAAACAATTTTTATATCCAAAATGGCTATGTTTCTAGAAGAAAAGATCTTATACGAGCTGGACACAATGGCGTTTTTAATGAAAATGCCTTCAATACCCTAAGTCAAATATCTAACAAATACAGCCAAGAATTAGAAAAACTTACCGTTTCCACACAGTAAGTTTTATTTATCTAATAAAGCATCTATCGGTTTAACTCTTGCCACCTTAGTACAAGCCAAAATATTCATAGCAATAGATATTGCAATAACAAACCCTAACGATAATAAAGATGCCATAACATCCTTAGGAATACCTACAAAATTATAATAATCGCTAAAGAACATATTATTTAAGAATTTACAACTTTCTATCCACATTACTATCGACAGCAAATAAGACACCACTGCAATTAATATGGCCTCAAACGTATATATCTTTAATACATCCATAAGCTTAATACCTAAACTTCTTAAAATACCAATTGTCTTCTTCGAATAAGATATTGTTACACTTACAAAGTTATATATTAGTATCATAGCAAATATTACTACCACCAAAGTTATAACTAATAAGTATTTATGTAGCATGTAATACATCATATTTACATAACCAATCACATCCTTAAAGTTAGAACTCAAAGTATATTTAAACCCCACATCCTTAACATTCGTAGGGAAACTAAACTTCTTAGTTAAATCAAATAAATCACTATAATTATCCGCATGAACCATTAGCTCTCTTACCGAATATCCGGTAGTATCATATGCTTCTACCATTTTGGGAGAAATATAAGAACTTTTACTCAAACTAACACCAGCCACCGACATAGTACGAGGTTCATAAGAATTTTTTAAGTAAAATGAATGAAGTTCTACTTGGATAGCGTCTTTATACTTACTTGTATAATCTAAATAAAATTCTTTCATAGCGTCTTCATACGACATATCCTGTTGTTGATAATATTCTTGGAAAGCCTCCTTAATTCTCGTATTTAAATTAACAAAGTCAGTTAACGATACCACAAACTCCCCAAACTCTAAATCTTTATTACTAATATTACCATTTAAATCAAGATATTCCTCACCATTATAGAAATTCAACTCATTAACATTCTCCACATAACTTCTCATTAATAAAGTATCATTATCTATTGTAAAATCATTATCTTCAATAAACCCTTTAACATATATATAACTAATATCTTCATAAGCATTAAACTCACTTAGTATTTTATTATCAACTTTTAATCCTTTCTTTAAGTCCGTAAATAAACTATCATCAAAATCATTAATTCCTACTATCGTAAGTTCTTTATTACCATATTTTAAAGTCTTATTTAGTATTTCTTCATAACCACTTGGTTTAAATAGATTATCGTCTTTATCTGTAACCCCATAGTACATCATTTTATCAGCTAAGTACTTACCAATAACAGCTTCATTCTTATTACTAGGTAATCTTCCCATAAATAATTTAAGTAGCTTATCGTCTTTTACTTCAAAAACTAACTCAGTATGACTACCACTACTAAAATAGTCATTTCTACCGTTGCTATCAACTTCTCCATAAGAAAAACCACCATTGGATATTATATAACCTTTACTTAAAGTCTGTTTAACTTCACTTTCTATCTTTGCCACATCGTCATTATCCATAAATGTCTCAATACAATCGGTAAATTCTTCCTCAAGAGAATAACAACTTGATTTCTTTATTCCTACATTATGGACATTCTTCGCTAACAAAGTTTGGGCATTAAATTTCGCATCATTATGTAAAACTGCCGTAAAACTTAAAGCCACTAAATTTAACGCAAAAGCTGTAAGTATTACCGTAAGAATAAACTTAAAAGGTTTTAACTTAATATTACTTAACATAAATTTTAAAGCATATTTGTTTTTAAAATGCGAATTTTCTAACTTCAACGCAGTTCCTTCATAGGTTTCTAACGAAGTTGAATTATAAACCACTTGACCATCTCTTAAAGCAATAACTTGATTACCATATTTTACCGCTGCTTCCCTATCATGAGTAACGACAATTACACAATTATCCTTAGCAATTTCTTTCAGTAGTTCAAAAATTTGTACACTAGTTGCATAATCTAAATTCCCAGTTGGTTCGTCGGCTAATATTATCTTAGGCTTTTTTACTAAGGCTCTAGCTATCGCAACCCTCTGTTTTTGCCCACCAGAAAGCTCATTTATCTTACGATATTTTAACTCTTCTAGCCCTACTTTCTTTAATATCTCGTCAACCTTACCATTATTATTTTCTTCTCTAAGTTCTAACGCCAATAAAACATTATCATAAACATTATATTGTTCAAACAAATTATAATCTTGAAATATAAAACCTACTCCTGTATTACGATATTGTTCTAACTCTTTAGCATTTAATTCATTTAAAACTTTATCTTCTACTTTAATGATACCACTATCAATATTATCAAGACCACCTAAGACATTTAATAAAGTTGACTTTCCACATCCCGACTCACCAGTTAGAAAAGTTAAGCCTTTACTAGGTATTTTAAAGCTAATATTATTTAACGCAACCGTGTCTCCAGCTTTTTTGGATTTATAAGTTTTTGTAACATTAATAAACTCTATCATATAACCTCTCTATTCTATGTTAATGATATCATAATTTTTCATAAAAAAATAGCCTATTTATCAAAGGATAAATAGTCAAATATACATTTTTTAAGACTTTTGATATACAATTTTTAAAAGATAAAAAAAGCAGTCTCTATCTAAAAGACTACTTCATATCCATAGTTAACAAATCACGCATTTCTTTTTCACTTAACTTAGAAAGTACTTGTTCACTATGACCTTCCATAACATTATCCGCAACAATCTTCTTCTTTTGTTGTAAATCTAATATTTTTTCTTCAATTGTACCCTTCGTAACCATTTTAACAACAGTAACATTTTTCGTTTGACCAATACGATGTGCTCTATCAGTTGCTTGGTTCTCAACCTGTGGGTTCCACCAAATATCTAGATGAATAACAATATCAGCAGCCGTCAAATTAAGACCAGTTCCTCCAGCTTTCAAAGTAATCAAGAAACAATTAGTATCATCTTTATTAAAAGCATCAACTAACTGAACTCTAGTCTTACCCTTAACTGAACCATCAATCACATAATTAGAAATTGAATTATCATCAAATATTCTTTTAACATGGCAAATCGCTTTCTTAAAAGTACTAAAGATTAATATCTTATGCCCATCTCTAACATAAGAATTAACAATATCTAACAAATAATCCATTTTAACATTATCACTCTTATAATCATCATAAATAATCGTAGGATCAATACATACCTGTCTTAACCTTAAAAGTAACGCTAGTATCTCAAACTGAGCTGACTTATATCCCTTTGTCTCAATAAGTTCATCCATTCTTTTCTTAGTATCTTCAACTAGTTCTTTATATAAATTTTTCTGTACTTCCGGTAAGTCTAAATAAACAATATTCTCTATCTTATCCGGTAAATCTTTAACAACATCCCTCTTTAATCTACGAAGAATAAATGGTTTTATTTGATAATTTAAATTTTTCAAAATATCAAGAGACTTTTCATCAACATCCTTAACTTGATACTTTTCTCTAAATTTCATTAATGTATTTAAATACCCTGGCATTATAAAATCAAAGATACTCCATAACTCTAGTACTGAATTTTCAAGCGGCGTCCCACTAAGTGCTATCTTCGTTTTAGCCTTGATTTTCTTCACACACTTTGTCATATCTGCTTGATAATTTTTTATTGTCTGTGCTTCATCAATAACACAAACTTCAAACTCTTTCTTCTCATAATCTTCAAAGTCATTTCTTACTAAACCATAAGAAGTTATAATAACATTTATATCATTACTATTTTCTAAAGCTTCATGTCTAGCATTTTTATTATCTGCTAAAACTAAATACTTTATATTTTCTCCATACTTATCAAATTCGATTTTCCAGTTATATACTAACGATGTTGGACAAATAACTAAAATCTTAGCATCTTTCTTTTCCTTCAACACCTGTTTAATAAAACAAATTGTTTGAAAAGACTTTCCTAACCCCATTTCATCAGCTAGAATACCACCAAAATCACACTTGTATATTGTGTATAACCACTTAACTCCATCCTTTTGATAACTTCTAAGCATCTCTTCATCTTGCTCACTAAACTTAATATTTGCATCTTGATATTTCTTAAAATTCTTAATAAATGTATCAAATAATTTATTAGTTTTAACATTCTTATACTTTTCGTCTTTCAAAGTTTGTAAGTAAAAAGCTCTATATTTAGGTATTTCTACCCCACCACTACTAAGCATCTTCTCGTCTAACTCTAAATCTTCATTTAACTTTTCTAATTCTTCTAACTCTTGATTACCATCAAGCTTTAAAATGTCTCCACTCTTTAACTTATAATATTTCTTCTTATTTTTTAAGGAACTTAATATCTTACTTATTTCCTCACTAGGAACATCTCCTACTTTAAATTCATAATTTAAAATTCCGTCTTTACCTATCCCAAAACTTGTTTCAACCCTTGATTTCTTAAGGATATTCGTATTCTGCATCTTTTCACTAGTAAAAGTTTCATAAAGTTCACTAAATTCAATTATGCCCCCTTCTAGAAAATCACATACATCATCAAAATCATATAAAATATATTCTTTATCATTTAATTCAAAGTTATATCTTGCTAAATCTTGAACTACTTGGTTTTCAAACTCTATATCACGAACAATATCATTATTTATATCAAAGCGATCAATTACTACTCCATCATAATTATACTTAACCATGCCCACAATATGATCTTCATGAATATCAAAATATACCATAGTTTTCTTCTCTTTTGGTATCGTAAAATTCTTAACACTATCTTCTACTATCAAATTATTTTTTATCTCTTTTAACAAGCCATTTTTAAACTTTACCATGTTTTCTTCTTTAAAACATAAATCTTTTAATTCTTTATTTTTTAAGACATTTAATAATCTACTTATATTATTAGGAAGTAAATACAAAGTCTTATCATCATATATATATTTACATTCATTATCCAAAATCAAAGTATCATTATTTAATATTACATGGTAATTATCATTATCATAAGAAAGCTTAAATATCTTAGGACATTCCTCCTTAACCTCTAAAACATCCAAGTAACCATTTATCGTAAATTTTTTATTATTCATTAAACTAAGTAAGCTTTTAAATTCTCTATCATTCATTTCTAAGGGATTATTGGCATAATAATAATAACCATAACTTCGTCCCTCATTATAACTAAATAAAAATTCTAAAATCTTTTTATCTTGTTTACTAAAAAAGTGCTTATCTGGTTCATATGTAAAAGTTTTTCCAAACTCAAAGTTTTCCCGATTATTATAAGCTTTAATAAAACCATCAACCTTACTTTTAGTTAATGCATATAATCTCTTAGTGCCTATTTTAGCCTTATAGTAAATCTTTTTATCTTCAAAACTAAAATCTAACCCCAAATTAATTTGTTCCTTAAGACCATCCTCATTTTTCTGTAAAAATAAATCTAAAACATCATTAGAAATCTCATAATCATCATGAATAATATCATCATAATAATTAATCAAAGAAGCTGCTACATGTTTACAAGTTCCAGCCTTATCAAACTGTGGACAATCACAAGACTTTCTTAGTAATTTAGTATCTTTAACCGTTATTATAACATCATAAAATCCTGCTCTATGTTGAGAAGCTACTCTAAAATGATGATGAATTAATTCTCCTTCATTAACACCCCCAATATATCTTACAAAAAATCTCGGAAAATCTTCACCTTTATAATAAGCATCATTGCCAACAAAACTTCTAATAGCGTTTTCTTTTGACATATAATCAACTCCAGCTTCCTTATTCTATCATAAATCTAATATAAGTAAACATTTTTCTTGTTTTCTTATAAAAATATTGCTATAATTAACAAACGAAAGAAGGTTTATCTATGTTAGATTGTCTTATGGATGGTATTTTAGATACTTTTAAAACAATTCCCTATCTATTTATCGCATTTTATATTATCGAATTCTTAGAGCACAAAATTAATTCTAATAAAATTATTAATCAAGCCGGCCGTCTTGGCCCCCTACTTGGTTCCCTTTTAGGAATGATTCCTCAATGCGGTTTTTCTGCCCTTGCCACTAACCTATATACAACCCGCATTATCACATTAGGCACTTTAATATCCGTATATCTTGCTACCAGTGATGAAATGCTTCCAATCATGCTATCTTCTAATGTCCCCATAAAAACCATAATTCCCATTCTTACTATCAAAGTTTTAATCGGTATAATTTGTGGCTTTACTATCGACTTTATCTTACGTAAAAAAGCCACCCAACCACACGCCAACTATTCTTTATGTAAAGAAGAACATTGTCATTGTGAAACATCATATCTAAAATCAAGCTTAGAACACACCATAAATATCTCCTTATTTATCTTAGCAGTCAATATCATCCTAAACTTAGTATTCCATTATGGCTTAGAAACATACTTAAATACCATATTACTAGATAACAAAATTCTTGGGCCAATCATTCTAAGTCTTATTGGCTTAATACCTAACTGTGCTTCATCAATAGTAATCACAAAACTATACCTTGCCTCTTCCATAACCTTTGGTTCCCTTATTGCAGGCCTTCTTACCAACAGTGGCATTGGTATCTTAGTCCTATTTAAATCTAATAAAAACATTAAAGAAAACTTAACCATTTTAGGTATTTTATACCTAATTGGTATTATCTTCGGTATTATAATTAATTTTATTTAAAACCCTTGCTAAATCTTTTTTCTTTGATATAATTAATTTGTCATTACCATACGTAGTGACTTAGAAAAGAGGTAATACTATGGAACTTAAAGGTAGTAAAACAGAACAAAATTTAATGGCTGCTTTTGCTGGTGAATCTCAAGCTCGTAATAAATATACTTATTATGCTTCTAAAGCCAGAAAAGAAGGTTATGAACAAATAGCTGAAATATTTGAAGAAACAGCTAATAACGAAAAAGAGCATGCTAAAATGTGGTTCAAAGAACTTCACAATGGAACAATTCCCGAAACTTTAGAAAACCTAAAAGACGCCGCGGCTGGTGAAAACTACGAATATACTGATATGTATGTTGATTTTGCTAAAACAGCTCGTGAAGAAGGCTTTGAACGTCTAGCTAAACTTTTTGAAAGCGTTGCTGAAATTGAACGCCATCATGAAGAAAGATATCTAAAATTAGTTGAAAATATTGAAGAAGGTATCGTATTCTCAAGAGACGACGAAAGAATTTGGCAATGTCGTAACTGTGGACATATCGTAATTGGTAAATATGCCCCAGAAGTTTGTCCAGTATGTAAACATCCAAAATCATACTTTGAAATCAAAAAAGAAAACTATTAAAAAAAGGCCCTAAAAAGCCTTTTTTTCATACACAAAAACTACTAGAGCCTTCCTAGTAGTCTAAAACAAAAATTATTTTTCTAACTTAGCTAAAGCTGCTTCAGTTACATCGATAGCTTTTAATCTAATTTGCTCTACAGCATCTTCTAATACTGGAGTACCTTTTTCTTTAACATAATTAGCTAAAGATTCTATACTATCTTGAACTTGATTAGCTTTCTTCTTCGCTGCCTTTAAGACTTTTTCCATACTAAGTTCATCTAATTCTTTCTTAATCTTCTTAATATTTTTATCAACGTATTTCTTTACATCTTCCGGTTTTAAAGCCTTAACTTTATTAGATAAATTATCTAAAGCTTTCATTAAATCCTCTCTAGTTTCCTTACCAGACTTAGGAGCAAATAAAACCCCTAATGCTGCCCCAGCAGCTAAACCAGCAACACCTGCAGCAACTGTACTTTTCTTCATATACATACCTTCTTTCTATTTATACTAACATTATACTATATTTTTATTAAAGGTTATAACTTAATTTTTTATAACTGTAAACCTTCAAACCAGTAATGAACCTTAGTTCATCATTTATATTATATCCAACATAAAAAAATATATGCAAAATAACTCTTATATATACAAAGATATTAATAAACAACAAACTTCAATAAAACGTTATATTTTGTAAACAATCTCTTAGTTTTCATAAAAAGCACATTTAATTAATTTTTACTTTTCCTATAGATAATGATATAATACTTCTATGAGGAGTGCCTATGAAATGGATAATGAACTTTTTTGGACATCTACACACAATAAATAAACATCGTTTTAAAGTATTCATTCTTTGTTGCAAGGCCGGAATACCTATTCAAGGACTACTCCATGATTTATCTAAATACAGTCCCACTGAATTTTTTGAAGGCGTTAAATTCTATGCCAAAGGTAACTACTCCCCTATCTTGAACGCCAAAAAAGAAGTCGGCTACTCCAAAGCATGGCTCCACCATAAAGGTAGAAATAAGCATCATCATGAATATTGGTTTGACTACGCCGCACCCCTAAAAGCTCCCGTTATTCCCTTCAAATATTGCGAAGAAATGATATGCGACATGATAGCGGCCTCTAAAACTTACCAACATAAAAAATATACTGATATGTCAGCCTATTATTATTGGAATAAAACCCGTGATAACGCCATGATAAATCGCAAAATCCAAGGCTTCATAACCGAAACTTTAGAACTTCTAGGTGTCCATGGAGAAAAAGTAGTAATCAATAAAAAATATTTAAAGAAAATATATGACAAACACGTTAACAAAGGAAAAGGTGATTAAAATGAAAAATATAGCAAATGAACTTAAAGGAGACGCTAAATACTGTGGTGAAAACATATTCGCTGGAACTCTAAACCAAAAAAATTATCTTTTAAAATATGATAATCAGTCCCTCGTATTTAATATCTACTATAATGTAGTTCTAACCGAAGAAGAAACAACTACTCTAACAAAAAAAGTAAAAAAAATTAATAAAAACATCATTATTAAATATAAAAACTCTAACTTAAATATCGTTGGTAGTTGTAATTCTAAAAAAGAACTTTCTGCCTTAGCAAACCCTATTATCGAAGAAATAAGTACTTATCTTAGTGAAACTAAAAAAGAAGAAGTATGCAAACATTGTAAACAGCCAAAAAAATTATACTTAGTCAATAATGACGGTGAAATTTGTTATTTATGTAATGATTGTTACAATGAATATCTTAAAGAAGCTAAATTTAAAGTTGAAAGTTCTAAAAAAAGTAAGCAAAATACCATTTTAGGTATTATCGGGGCCCTAATTGGTACCATTCCTGGGATTCTTTCTTGGTTCTTCCTAGGATTTCTTAATATCGAAAATGGCCTTGCCGCTATCATAATTGCCATAGGAGCCTCTCTCGGTTTCAAATGGCTTGGTAAAAACATGAAAACATCTGGCATGATTATCTCCATTGCTATTGCCCTAATAACCATCTTTGTAGCTCATGAACTAAATTGTACTTATTATATCTATAAATTATATAAACAAGACTACATGATTTCCCTATGGGATGCCTACAAATCTATTCCTTATTATCTAAATACCATAAGTGATTTCAAAAAAATGTTTATCAACCAACTAATTTCCGGTTATATCTTATCTATTACGGGAATATTCAGTGCCTATAGTCTTCACCGTCAAAGCATTTATACATGTGATATCAAAAAAATAGGAGGTAAAAATGAATAAAAACTTAAAAAAATGCATCCTTGCAGTAGGTATACTAACAACAACCTGTGCCTGCTCCCTACCATTTCAAAGTAGCAAATATCCTGCTTGGTCTACAAACGGCATCATTGATTACGAAGAAGTCAATGGTAAAAAAACTAATGGTTGGCAAGGCCTTACTATGAACGATACTGCCCATACAGCCCTTTTTGATATCGAAGTTCTAGACGCCAAAGAAGTCCTAGAATACGCTTCAGTTAAACCTAGTGAGAATACCAAACTTATACTAGCTAAAATCGCTGTTACTAATATCTCCCAAGAAAAACAATACCTTTCTAAAGAAGACTTTCCTCTTATGTGGAACTTACAAAACAACGAAGCTTCCTACGTTTACTCTAAAGACCCTGTAACATCTGAAATGTTAAAAGATAACCTTATAGTACCTGTAAACGAAACCGTCACCTTTAATACTCTATATGAAATTGATAAAAACATCTCTAAACCATATGCTATATTCTATGGAGAAAAAGATAGTAAAAACAACGAAGGTAATTCCTTCTATATCTACCTTAAATAGTATCTACAACCTAGATACTTTTTTTAAGTCAAAAAAACAACTATAGATGTTCTATAATTGTTAAATTTTTATTTAATTTTTCAATTAAATCTTCTTTATCATACTTATTAAATATTTCACTAAATAACTTAGGATCCATTAAAAACATATCATAATAATTCTTAAAAATATTATCTATATTACTAACACCAAGATCTTTTAAAAACGAAATATTCTTACTAACTAACTTTTGCTCTTTTTCCAATTCCTCTAATATAACCTTAGGAACATTATCATTTAGATACATAATAGTATCATTATCAAAATATTTATTTAAAAATTCCATATTATCTTACCCTTCAATCATTTGAATATATTGGTTCATCTCTTCTAAAGATTGATGAGAATTATAAAGCATCGCAAGCATCATCATATCCTTATCACTAATAGAAGAATTATTTACTAAATACATTAAATTTCTCTTAACATTATTAATTGAATATAACATATTGGCAATAACATAAACATCCCCATTCATTGTAAAGATATTATTTATTTGATTTACAATACTATTATATTTAAAATAAGCCTCATCATTACTTGCATTATCCCCACTAACATAATTATCTGAGTTATAGAACTTATCTAATAATTCAATATATTCCTTACCAACAATTTGACTTAAATTATCATTATTAATCTTATTAGTAACTACACTATTTAAATCTAACTTTTTCTCTACAAGTTCATCAAGTAACTTCTTATCATAAATAAATGCACGATAATATACTTTATCATTCTTTGCTTCATAATAAGGTATACCATTTGCCTTACAAAATAATATTCTTTCTAAAATATCTTTACAATTACATGCTAACACTGAAACATCACTACGAATAAATTCTTCCTCACCATATTCTAGTAATAAATCAATATTTTCTACTAACTTTTTAGGATCCATAGCAAGTACCTTTAATGCTAACTTACTATTATTCTTTCTCAAATCAAATTTATAATTCTTTAAAGTTTCTAAGTTTGTTTTAAAATCAACTGGTAATGTTAAATATAATGTTGCACTAAATTTTTCTAATTCACTACCATCTAATTCATAACCATAATTATTTAAAGTATCTAAATTAGCAGTAAAATTTGTAATTCCACTCTTATAAGCCAGTAAAGGAACCTTCTTTAAATCAACACCATATTCATTTAAAATATTAATCATCATTTCAAAATCAGTCTTTGTATAATTGCTTAAAAGATTATCAACTAACTTTATATCATCGTCAGCCTTACCAATACCACGTAATAACTCTAAAGCTTCTTCTTCAGTTAACTTATCACTTGTAACTTCTTCTGTTTTCTTAGTTTCTTCTACTTTGTTTTCTTCTAAAGAATTATCAAAAGTATGATCCAACTCATCCAATGATATTGGAGCATTCTCTTCATCTAATTTTAAATCATCAGTAAATACTTCGTCATTATCTAAAACATTTAAAGTATCTTCTTTTTCTTCAAGTACTACAGCCTCATCTTCCTTAGCTTCTTCTACCTTTGAATCTTCTTTTACATCTTCATGACTTTCTTCTAATTTGCTAGTTTTCTCTTTCTTAGAAACATCTGCATTCATCATACTATCAATAGTTTGTTTAAAAATATCATCATTAATATCATCTAACTTACTATCTTTAAAGAATGGTATCAACTCTTCTTCAGGGAACATCACTAACTTAGCAGCAGCCTTCGCATCATTATCATCAAAACCAACATTTTTTAAAACACTAACAACTTCATCCCTAGTTTTATTAACATCACCACTACGTGATAATTGAACTAACTCAATTAATCGCTTTTGATTTTGAATAGCTTCACTTATTCTTATTCCTAGTTCACTAATTGAATCTTCACACTCTAAAATTTCTTTCTTATTTTTTTCAACTTCATTAGTTAAATCTTCAATTTTCTTATCTCTTTTATTAATTTGAAGAGGCAACTTAGTATTCATTTTATCTAAATCAGTATCTGGATCAAAAGCTAAATTTAATACATTGATCAAATCTTTAAATTCGTCAGTTCTTAAATTACTTAAAGCATTAGAAAGCTTACGACATTGAGTTTCTAAACTTTCAACCTCAGTTTTAATCTCTACAATCTTCTTATTGTCTGTATCAACTACAGCTTCTTTTTTAGCTTTCTTCTTTTCACTTTTTTCTTTTTTATTGTTTAAATCAACTAAAATAGTGGACTCTTCGCCCATTAAATTATCTAATCTTTCTAAAATAGTTAATGATGTACCGCTTATAATTGTATCATCCATGCTAACCACTCCTCTATTCTGTAAACATTATATCAAATTAAATTTCTAATGTAAATTATAAATTTTGTCTTTCTTAGGGTTTTAGTCTCTTTAGAAAAATTACTTGTCATCTTACTTTGATATTTACGTAAATTTACTTTACCTCTTTACACTTTATCAAATTAATGGCAAGATAACCAAAAAGGCATTAATCTCTAACACCTTTATATTTTTCTATTAAAGAAATTGGTTTATACAAAACATAAGAAAGCACCACTAAAATCAAAACTCCCGCCAATACTAAATCTAAATTAAACACCTGAGTACCATAAATTATTAAATACCCAACCCCTTCTTTACTAACTAAAAATTCACCCATAATTACCCCAATAAAACTCATCGAAATATTTAACTTCAAACTAGAAATAATACTATTAATACTACTTGGAATAACCAAATACCATAAAGTCTTAATCTTCGAAGCCCCAAACGACTTAAACAACAATAAATGATTACTGCTAACCTTCCTAAAACCCGTATAAATGGTTATAACACTAACAATCAAATTAATAAGCAAAGCCATTATTATAACGGACTTAATATTCGCACCACACCATATCAAAATAAGCGGCCCAATAGCAACCTTTGGCAAAGAATTTAACATCGTAATAAAAGGATCAAAAATCTTATAAACCATATCAAAAGAATAAAAGATAATTGCCAAAATCATACTAAGTATAAAACCTACCCCAAACGATATCAAAACTTCTTTCAAAGTAACCCAAATGTGTTGAAACAAATTATCCTTTACATACAACTCCATAATAACTTTAACAATCTTACTTGGTGCCGAAAAAATAAAAGCATTAATAATCTTTCTATCACTTAAATACTCCCATAACCCTAAAAATATTAAAACCAACAAAACTTGGATACTAAAAACAATAACCTTTTTCCTTTTATATTTTCTAACATAATTCTTTTGTTCAAGACTCATAATTATCAAGTTCCTTCCATATCACATCATAATAGTCCATAAACTTCTTATCTCTTCTTCTAATAAGTGGCTCCATATCCATATTAACTTCAAATATTTTCTTAACATGAGCAGGTCTTTTAGATAGTATAATAATTCTTGATGCTAAACTTAAAGCCTCAGCCAAATCATGTGTTACCATAATTGCACTCTTACCCTCATTTTTTATAATATGATAAACATCATTACTAACATTTAATCTCGTTTGATAATCTAAAGCACTAAAAGGTTCATCAAGTAATAAAATATCAGGTTTTAACGCCAAAGTCCTAATTAACGCTACCCTTTGTTTCATTCCCCCTGATAAACTACTAGGATACTTATCTCTAAAATCCCATAAATCATATTTTTTTAACAAATTATCCACTACTAAAGTATAATCTTCATTTAATAAATTCTTTATCTTAAGCCCAAGCAAAGCATTATCTCTAATCGTTAACCACGGAAGCAAGCAATCAGTCTGCAACATATACCCTATACTTTTATCACTCTTAATAACACCTTTATAATCACTAACTAATCCCGAAAGTATCGATAAAAGAGTTGACTTACCACAGCCAGAAGATCCAACTATCGCAATAAACTCTTTATCTTTTAAATTAAAACTAACATTCGAAATAGCTTCAATTTCACCTTCCAAAGTATGATATTTCTTAGATAAATTTTTAACTTCTAAGATATTACTCATAATTTTTTATCAAATCACTATAAGGTACATAACTCTTTAACAAGTCATTATCTATCATTATATCTTCTAAATTTTCAAAAGACTTTTCACTTATAAAAGTACTATCTAAGAAACAATCATAATCCTTGTATCTTTTAATTATCACACTTAAATCATTTAAACTAGAATCAGGAAATTGTTTTAAAATAACTTTGGCTATTTCAGTTTCATTATTCTCTAAAGTATATTTTATTCCTTTATTTAAGGCTTTAGTAAACTTTCTTATAACGTCTTCATTATTATTTATAAAACTCTTTCTTGCATTAAATGCTGTATAAGGAACCTCACCAGACATTAAACCAATACTAGCAACAACATAACCCAAATTATCTTTTGTAAGTTTAGTCGCCGTTGGTTCAAATAAATTAACATAATTACCTATTCCCCCAATAAACGAACCTGATAATGCCGCAAATTCTACACTATAATTAATATTTATTTTTTTCGGATCAATATTACTCTTCTTTAATGCATTTAAGAAATTTAATGAAGGCATACCACCTTTTCTTCCCACCAAAATCTCTTTATTATATAAATCTTCTAACTTAAAATTATCAGTCGCCTCACGAGCTAAGATAAATTGACCATCTCTCTTAGTTAAACCCGCAAACGAAATAATATAATCTTCCTCTCCTCCATTATAAACATAAATTGAAGCCTCAGGCCCCGCAAAACCAATCTCTACATCATTAGATAATACCGCTGCACTTACCTTATCAGCTCCCGGTGTTAAAACAAGTTCAATATCTAACCCTTCTTCTTTAAAATATCCATTCTCAATAGCAACATAAAATGGTGTATAAAACGGACTATGTGTAACCTCTGCTACTCTTATTTTTCTTAAATCATTTTCTTCTTTTTTACCAGTAAAACATATAAAAGTAATCATTCCAATTAAACACAAACCCACTATAATACTCAAATATTTTTTCATTATATTCCTCCCTCGAATATTCTAAAGTATTATATGAAAATTAATTAAAAGAGTTCTTTGTATCAAAAAAGATTAACGCAACACCCACGTTAACCTTTTTTATTTTTTGATTTTTTCTTCTTAACTACTGGTTCGCTCTTCATTTTTGGCAACTCAGTATCATCGCTCAACTTAACCTCATAGATATCATCATTTATCGTCGTATCATTATTTAACTTATCTAAAATCTTATTCATATTTAAATCTTTTCTTACATAAGTTTCTTCTTCCTCTTTAGCACCCTTATATAAGCTATCTAAAGCATTCTTCTTTAATACTGTTATCTCATCACTAACATCAGTTTTAATTGGTAAATAATTATTATCTTTACCATTATTTTTATTTTCTAACCTATCCTTAATCTTCTTCTTTAATTCTTCCTGTTCTTTCTTATCTAAGACTAATTCTTTCTTAGCATTAATTGTTTTATTAACTTTCTTCTTAGTCTTATCTAAATTAAATATCTTTAAAACATCATATATTACAATACCTAATGAAGGAATTAATATTAAGAACAACCAACCACCAGATTTAAGTATTAAAAATTGAATTCTTCCTAACTGTGGTATCTTAAACGCAACCTTACCTAGTACTTTATCAGCATCAACATAGGCATCATCTGGTACTGGGTTATTATCTCCCTTAGTTCTAAATTTAAGACCACTATCAGTCTCAATAACCTGTTTAATTCTATGTGTAATAGTTTCACCACTAGTTAAAGAACTTGAAGAAACAAAAGTAATAACATCGCCCTCCTTTAACTTTGAAGGATCATCTACTTTAACATCAAATACTACATCATATACTTTAATTGTTGGTTCCATCGAACCAGAAATAATAGTATACAATGCAAAAGCTGGTTTATATTTTTCCCCCTTATTAGCATACAACTGCGCCGCTATTACATAGTACACTAAAAATAAAGCAATAATAGCTAAAATTGCAAAAATACTCCAAGAAATAACATTGGATATAATATGAAATACTACATTTTTAGAATTAATTTCTTTTTTCACACTATTATGCCCCAATCTTTATACTACTATAATTATAAAATATCTTACTTTTATTTTCAATATTAATTGTACAAAAGAACACCATTTTACAAGTATCTTCATATTATTAAGTTTTTAAATAATTACTATATATGTATTAATTTTTGCATATTTTGTGTTTTTTTCACAAATTTGCAATAAATATAGCTAAATATTAAAAAAGAACACTTTTTCAAGCATTCTAATTTGTTTCTAACTTAACATTAGCACTAAAATTCTTATTTTGGTCAACATCTTGATTATTACCACTTTCAATAAAACGATAATTAATAACATATGTATACGTACTATTAGCCTCAATTACTTCATTGGCAATAATACTCTCATCTTGATAAGGAAGATTTCTACCACTTAATATAACCTTACCATTTCTTGTTATTTCAAACTCTAAGTTATTAGCTTCACTAAATGTATTTACAACATTTATCCAATACAAGCTATATCGAACACTAACTGGGTTATTATTATTAACTTGAAAACTTTGAGTTCCACTCCAACCAGGTACTATATTCGAAGTATTTAAAGTCTTAACATCCTGTAATGAAATGTAATAAGTATTTTTATCATTATCTAAATTAGCATCACAATTCAAATCACACTTACCATCACCATCTAAATCAACATTTTTATCAGCAACTCCATCGCCATCAGTATCTATGTTCTTATCTGGTTTACCATCACCATTAGTATCACAGTTTAAATCACATTTACCATCACCATTAGTATCTTGATTAGTCAAATCCTTATCTGGTTTACCATCTCCATTAGTATCACAATTAAAATCACAAATACCATCATCATCAACATCAATATTCAAATCTGGAATTCCATCTTTATTAGTATCAATATTAGTATTAGGTTTACCATCTCCATCAGTATCACAATTTAAATTACACTTACCATCATTATCTGTATCAATATTTAAGTCTGGCTTTCTATCTCCATCAGTATCAATATTCGTATTTGCTTTACCATCTCCATCAGTATCACAATTCAAGTTACAAACATCACTACCCTTATCATAACAATTTAAATCACAAATATTATCACCATCAAGATCAATATTCTTATCCGGAATTCTATCTTTATCTGTATCAATATTAATATCTGGTTTTCCATCACCATCAACATCAATATTTAAATCCGTTTTACCATCTCCATCTAAATCAATATTATAATCAGGTCTACCATCTTTATTAGAATCACAATTCAAATCACACTTACCATCTCCATTAGTATCTTGATTAACTAAGTTAAAATCAGGCTTACCATCTCCATTAGTATCAAGATTAAATGTAGGAATCTTATCATTAAAATAATCAATATTTAAGTAAGGTTTATTACTCCCCCACTTAGAACAGTTAATTTCACAAACTCCATCACCATTCAAATCAATATTCAAATCAGCTTTGCCATCCCCATCAGTATCTATATTAGTCATCAAATTAATTTGATAAACATTATATCCCACACAACTACTAAGTAATAACATAAGTAAAATAAGAATAAGAATTAAATACTTCTTCTTTTTACTTTCTTTTTCTTCATCATAACTATTATTTTGATTATTATTTAAAACCTCTTTATTCATTTATATCCACCTCATTAACTTTAACATTAACTATATCTTTTACATTATTTTCTTGAGCCCTTAATTTATTATAATTTTTTAATGTAACATAAGTTGTAATAGTCGAAAAAATCAAAGCCAAAAAGAACAAAGAAATAATTAAATTTAATTTTAAGTCGTATTCTTTTTCATCTTTTTTTACTAACTTGCCTATTTGTTCATCAAACTTTTTCTTTATTTCTAACGACTCCAATTCATTCATACCCTAGACTCCTTACTATACTAATAGTATCACAAAGTAATCTAAAAAACAACATTATTCCAACGTTCTTACTACTAGAGTTGCATCAAAATTACTCATATTATCAATTAATTCATTATAATCATTTACATAAATGGTTAGAACATAAGTAACCTCCATATGAGGTGCAATTGTAAAAGTATCTACCGAGTATCCTGATGCGCTTGGTAACATATAGGAAGTGCTTATAGCCTCATCATTTCTTGTTAAATTATACATCAACGTAGCCTGATTATTAAAAGTATTAACTACATTTTCCATTGATATATCATATTTCATCTCTAAGTTAGAATCATTACTTATTTTAACAGTCTTTACAAAAGTATCTCCCGCCGTTATATTAGCTATCTTTATATCCTTACCACCACTATAAGATACATTTAAATTAGCCGATATAATATTTGTCGTACTATTAACACCATCATTAACAATATCATTTGTAAAAAAAGAATAACTAATTCCAACTAATGTCATTGTTAAAGTAAGTATTATTGTCCCAACTATAATTACCATTTTATTCTTTTCCATATTCAAACCTTCCATCATAATTAATCTTATCATGCTTTGTTCTCTTGTTCAATTACTTTTAGTATTTTTTGGGCTTCATAGCCCACATCATATATAACACTATCTCAGTAATATCAAATTTTCATCAAAAGAAAAAGCCTAACATTATATCGTTAGACTCCAAGTTAATTTTAATAACTATTTTAATGCTGTACCAGCAGCACCAACAATTATAGTTCCACCAAATGATTTACCTTGTAAACTATTTTGTGCTTTATTAGTTTCTGCAAAATCAACTGTTAATTTATAATAGTTAGTTCCATTAGCTTTTACTGTTAAAGCAGCGGCTTCAGGAATAGCTGTAGTTGAAGCAGCATTAGCAGCTGGTAATTGCGCAGCAGTAACTAATTTAGTAGTACAAGTAGCATCTTCAGCACCAGTACAAGAATATAGTGTGTAAGTAATATCTTTTGCATCAGCAGCATCAGCAATAGTGTTAGTTACGCCTTTGTTCCAAACAAGATTAAATTTAGTATCATTTTTTGAACTATTAGCAACAGTAAAACGCATAGCAGCACTTTTACCTGGTACCCAGTTTGCAACACTAATTGATGATGTTTGAGCATAAGTAACTGCTAAAGTATCAGTAGAAACTGTAACATTATTAGCAGATTGGTTACCACTAACAGTTGCCGTAAAGTATGCAAATGTTGTTCCTACAACAGCAGTTAATAAAGTTGCAACAGCGATCACACTTAAAAAGATAACATTCTTCTTTTCCATAATTCTTTCATATCCTCCTCTATGATTACATATTATCAAATTATGAATTTAAATTCAAGTGTTTTCGTCTTATTTGTAAATTTTAAAATTTACTTGACAAAAAAAGACTAGTTAACAATAACTAGACTTCCAAAATTTTCAATTAGTTTAAATGTCCTGATTGAACAGCAGCACTTACAACAACAGTTCCACCAAAAGTTTGTCCTTGAAGGGCATCTTGAGCAGCAGTTTTGTTATCAGTAAATACAACTTGAACTTTATAATATGCAGTAGCACCAGCAGCTAATGTTAAAGTTTCAGCAGTTGTAATATCACCATCAGCATTTGGTAAAACACTTGATGCATGAACTACAATATTGCAAGTAGTATAAGTTTCATCACAAGCAGAAATAGTATATTGAATATCAGTATCAACTCCACCTTTGCCATTAGTAGCTAAAGATTCAGCAGTCCAAGATTTGTTAACATCTTGCCAAGCTAATTTGTAATCAACAGCAGATTGTCCACTATTTTTTACATTAAATGTCATAGCAGGAATTGCTTGACCAGGAACTAAATTAGCAATACTTACTTTATCACCTTGGGTATAAACGACACTCATGTCAGCAGTAGTAACATTAACATTTTTAGAAGTTTCGTTACCAGTAACAGTTGCAGTAAAATATGCAAATGTTGTTCCTACAACAGCAGTTAATAAAGTCGCAACAGCGATTACACTTAAAAAGATAACATTTTTCTTTTCCATAATTCTTTCATATCCTCCTCTATGATTACATATTATCAAATTATAAAATTCATTTCAAGCCCTTTTCGTAAATTTTAAAAATAAAAAATTTCACTTTTACCAAATTTTCTGCATTCTTTACATTTACTAGACAAAGTAATTATTTATATAATTCATTACGTAATATAATATATTGGAGGTGCAAAATGATATATCCAATAAGATATATAAAAATAACACAATATCCACACAAGAATAACGATTTATCAATTGATTTTGGTAAAGAAAAGAATGTTTCTAATACCCCAATTCTTGCTTGTGATGATGGCATAGTAAAAAAAATTGAATATCAAAAAACAGGTGGCAATGTAATATTTATCGACTTCAATTCTGGTTATCGTGCTTGTTATGGTCATTTAAAAAACTACATAGTTAAACAAAACCAAAAGGTTAAAAAAGGTCAAATAATTGGTTATATGGGTCAAACCGGAATTACTACTGGACCTCATCTTCACTTTGGCTTATATGACATAACACCAAACATAAATTATGGTCCAGCTAAATATGACCCATTAAAAATATTAACAGTTGCACAAGACCAAATAGTAGATAAAGAAACTAAAGAAAAATATTATTTAAAATATGAAGATACTAATAATATAAAAAAAGAACTATATGTTTATAATGTTGATGAAGAAGGCCTCGTTGTAAGAAACAAACCAAATGGTTTTAAAACTGGAGAATTACTCCAAGTTGGCACCAAAGTATTAGAGTTAGAACGTTCAAATAACTGGACTAAAATAAATCAAAACAAATGGGTTTATAATAAATTTCTTACACCCAATAAACCAGAATTTTACATTGTAACAACACCAAATAATAAAACCCTAAATGTTAGAAATAAGCCTAGCCTTAACTCCCAAATCATTAAAACAATAAAAAATAACACTCACGTCTCTATTTATAAAAAAATTAATTCCTGGGTTTGTATAAGCCCTACTAAAAATCATTGGATAGCTAAAAATTTCATCAAAAAAGCTTAACCTAAGTATTCCCATTTTCTCGTAAAATAGGAATATTTTTCTTCTAAACCATTTGACAACCGCATATAATTATTGTAAAATGAATATACAAGTCGGGGCTTTAGCCAAGTGGTAAGGCACGGGACTGCAACTCCCCCATCACCAGTTCAAATCTGGTAGGCCCCTCCAATAAGTATTTTAAGGAAATTCTAGAAATAGGATTTCCTTTTTAGTAAAAGCAAAAAAAGAACTATTCCGCACTCTTAAGCACAATCTTAGTTCTCATATTTCTTATTGTTATAATCATATTAATATAATCAGCTTTCATAAGACCAGCATCAACTTCCAAAACCACATTCCCACTCTTATCATTCTTCCTTGAAACATCACTAACACTACTATACATCGTACTATCACCATAACCATATTCCAAAGTAACAAAATCTTCATAAAAATTAGATAATTTCTTATACGTCATATAATTAGAATTATTATCTAAACTTAACTCATTACTTAAAACCATAAGCACTTTCCTAGTATCCATCTTCGTACTTATCGTATCTTTCTTTTCATCACATTCATCTAAAAAACAATTATCATAAAGATACGTATATATTCTCGTCAAATAATAACTATTAATCTTAATACTTGAACTAAGTAACTTTGTATTATTTAAAACAATATAATCTTCTAACTTATAAATTCCATTATCTTTTATATCATTACTAACCTTAGGACTTAAACTTATCGCTTTATACCTTGGATTAGCAATATTATTTTTATATTCAATACTATCTAATATCTTTATATTATATTTACCCTTTAACTGTTTATCACTTAATTCATAACATATAACATACTTATGCGTTTCTCCAGCCCCTATCTTTTCTCCATAATAAGGCTCCCCTAAATCTAGAAACTTACCACTTCTATCTAACGTAGGATAAACATACTCTCCTCCAATATCTAACCAAAAATTATCCGTATCTAAAACCTTTGCACTCTTAGACTTATTACTAACCTTAACAACCACTGCCAAATAATTAGTCCCTTCTCTAATTACATTACCTTGATAATCTCTCGTTGTAATAATAGAATCTTCCAAAGCAATATTAAAATTACTATGATTAAATGATTGATCTACTCTAACCGTCCTATTTAAATCAAATATAAACCTACCAACAAAGAATAAAATAATAGCTAAAACAATCCCCCCAATAACCCAAAATACTTGCTTATTCTCAATAACATAATATCTTAGTTCTCTAATACTTCTTCTTAGAGTTCTTTTTATTTTATAGTCTTCTAACTTAACACCAATTTCAATCTCTTGATCATCACTCTCCGCTATATCAATATCATCCTGTAAATTAGTAAACGATAACGTACTTAAATCAAACCCAATACAATTTAAAAACACAAAGAACATCAATATAAACTGGGGATAAAATACAAACCTTGAAATATCACGGTACAACAACGCACTAGAGCTTTCTATCGTCGTTACTTCAATACTATTAAGTATCCCCCTACATACATTAGTTAGTACAAATACCACAGTATAAAAAACAATTAAACTTAAATAAACCTTATCATTCTTATCCTTACTTTTAAATAATATATAAATTATTATACTAGCAGCCACTATTAATAATGAAACTATAGGTAAGATAAAACCAATATACTTAGAAGCTAACTCTACCTCTTCTGTAACATACCTATTACTAACAAAACTTCTAAAAAAATATACTAACATCCCACTTTTATAACAAACAAATCCCATTAATAATAATAAAATTACATTAATTATTTTAAAATGTTTTATCAAAAACTTAAATGGTTTTCTAATAATCATATCTTTAACCCTTTCTACTATATATTTTATTGTACCATAAAAAAATCCAGATAAGAATACCTGAATATTAATTATTTTTATTTATCATTAACTGTCCTGGTAATAAGTATATCGTCTCATTATACTTTAAAATATCCTCCCAATTTTTATTAAACTTATCTCTTACTATCTCTAAAGTATCTCCATCCTTCGTAATATAAAAGCTATAACCACTCTTAGGAATTATTAATCTTTGATTAGGATAAATATAATCTTCCATATTTAATCCATTAAGTAGCGCTAGTAAACTAGGATTAATATTATACTTTCTTGCTATTTGATACAAACTATCCCCTTGATTAACCGTATAATAAGTAAAATAACTTTCTTGATTTTTAGGTACTATTATCTCTTCTCCCGCTCTTAAATACTCTCTACTATATATATCATTAATACTTAAAATCATATCTACACTCGTATTAAATCTACTAGCAATATCCTCTAAAGTTTCTCCTTCTTTAATCAAATATTTATCATACATAAAAAATCACATCCTAGTAATAGGATATGACATCATTTATTTTATGTTAATAAGTCTTTAGCTTAAATCACGATATTCATACTTCTTCTTTTCATTCATCATATATTCTGTAATATTCGTTTCAATTTCATCTAGAGCATGCTTATCAATATTACTAATAGTTACCACTTCTTTAACCGTATCTATTATTATTTGCCCCCAAATAAGTCCTTGATAAACACTTAAATCATTAAATAAGTCTGGCGTAATCGAAGTTAAGAAATAACCATATAATAATCTTTTACGTCCAATTAGAATACGTTTATTAGTTAATGCTACTACACAAGAGTTAGTAAAATCATAAAAACAATCATTCTTTTGACCAACAAAAGCATACAATACTTCTTCTCCTGGATTTAAATGCCTTTCTACAACACTAGCATGTTTCTTTAATCTAAAAGCCACACATCCTGGAAATTTCTTCTTAAACTCCAATACCTTAGCGTATACCGAAGAAACATCTTTTTTTGTTTTTTCAATACTAATAATACCCATAATATCAGTCCTTACCCCACTAGTATAACATAGACTTATAAATTAGAAAAGCAATACCAACACCAATTAAACAAACAACTACCATAATAAGAATAAATAAAAATATATTTAATCCCTTATTTTCTTTCTCTTGCTTAGACTCCTCGACACTAATCTTTACAAGTTCTTCTTCCTGTTCTTTAATTTCTTGCGGAATTTTTATCTCTTTTTTAACTAACTTCTCATACTTATCTCTAACCGTTTGATTTCTATTAACAGCGTTTAAATTAATACTAGTCTGAGTTAAAGCCATATCAATTCTACTTTCCCCAAAATCCAATCTCATTTCATGCTCTAATTCTAAAACATTATCTAAATTTTTATAAATAATCTCTCTTATTCTACTGGCATACTCTTCCTTAGTATTACTCTTAATAATCAAACTAAGACTCTTCTTATAAGCATTAATATTTTCATCTAACCCTCTAGTTATATCTTTAATATATAAATAATATTCATTAAATAAAACATCTATCAATACTTTTCTATCTAAATAATATCCATTTAACATAAAGTATTCACAAGTATTTATTGTATTATTAAAATCATATATTGACGCCATTATAACTTTCCTATTTGTAGGATTAAACAATATACTATAAGTATCTAAATTTCTTAAATTTTCTCCAGTTATATAATCAAATAATATCATTAAAACATAATTCTTAATTAGTTTATCATCATTATTTTGAAAGTTAGCTTGTAGTACATGAAGTGGTAATCTTATTATATTACTAATTGTTTTTCTATCAGTAATCAAAGTATTTTTATCATTTTTAGATAGACTTAAAATATAGTCTAACCAAAAACTATCTTCTAACTTACCCTCACGAGCAAGTTTAACAGCTCTCTTCATTAGATAATCAAGCCCAATAAGTTCATAACCATCTTCTAAAACACTTAAATTAATTGTTCCTTGAACATTATCATTTGTAATAAGCCTAAATATTTTAGAAGCATTAATTCCTAATAAAGTAGCAACTTCTGAGTTAATAATATCTAAATCATCCATATATTGATATTCACTAGATTTAATAAAACCACTCTTCGTAATTGTCTTTATAACTTCTTTATTCGTACTTTCATCTGTATCTTTCGTAGTACTAACAACTTTAACTTCCATTCGATTATGCAAATGATATTTTGAATCAATTATCTTTTCTAAGTGAACATTGCTTATTTTAGGTTCACCATTAAATATATCTACTAAATAATACTTACTAGCATTATAAAATTTATTTCTATCTTCTTGAGGCATATTTCATACTTCCTTACTATAAGTAAAGTATATCAAATATTTTGGTATTTTAAAATGGCTTTTCTAGTTTTCTTAAAAATTATTTAGAAAAAGATGTAAATTTGATACATCATATTAAAAAGATGACTATTTCTAGTCAGTCCTTATCTCAACTTGAATATTTCAAGTAATTAACAAAATTGGTGGAGCAGAGGAGAATCGAACTCCTGTCCAAGCTTCATAACCCTAAACCTCTACAAGTTTAGTTAATATTTAAATTTCATTATAAAACTGGCTTTAACTTACCGATTTCATAACTAGATTAGTAAAAATTCATTATTCTAACCTAATCAATTAAAATAATATAATCTATATCTATGAACCCCTAACTAGCCTATAGATAAAACTAGAAAGAAGCCTCCATACCTTTAATTAGGCAAAAACAGGAGTGTTGAAACTATAAGTTTCGTCATTTAATTTTAATTTAAAGATTTAAGTCATTAAGACTACTTGCCATCTAGAATTAAAATAAGTTTGTCGAAACCATTGCTGCCCCATAAAAAGATTATAACACACCGCTATAAAATATGCTAGCAGAAAACGCAAAATAATTGACATTTTAATACTTTTGTGCTAGGATAGAAACCAATTTAAAAAATTAAATGATTTAGGGGGTATTTTAATGAAAAAAACATTTAATGAAAATAAAAATTATTATGCGTTACTAGGAGTTAGTGAGACTGCTAGTAAAGATGAACTTGACAAAGTAATAGGAGACATCGCTCGAAATAGTTTTAATGGTCAAGAACTAAGTGACTTCCAAGTTGACATGTTAGCTGAACTTTGGGAAGCATATAATGTTCTTTCTGAACCAACCGCAAGAAAAGAATATGATTTAGCAAGAAAGAGAAAAGCTAAAAATAATAAAACAACTGCATCTGAAACACCAGTTGAAAAAGTTTTCACTAAAGAAAGTGAACCACAAGCCGAAAGTATTGAGCCAAAAGATGTAGCCGGATTTGCCAATGCTATTGCAGATAACTTATCTCAAACTCTTGACGATGAATATGAAAATGATGAAGATGAACAAAACAACAGTAGAAAAAAAGTTGAAACAGTAGAAGAAGTTGACGAAGAAGAAAAAGAAAGTATCTTAGCCAAAGCGAAAAATATTATCTTTAGAAAATCAACAGCGGGACTTGCTCTAGTAATAATCGCTACCGCAGTTACATTAAGAAGCTGTAGTAAAGCTAAAAATATTAAAACTGAAGACCTAGCCATTCAAACTGAAAGTACTGCCGTAGATGACACTAATGAAGTCGTTGTAGAACCAACAAGCACACCAGAAGTAACACCTACTCCAACACCAGAAGTTGACAAGGTTAATGATGAAAATTACATGCAAGAAAAAGCTAACAACTTATGGAACAAAGTAGCAAGTAGCAATAATTCCAAATCATCATTACCAGATAGTAATGCATGCTATGAACTAATAAAATGGGCTCACCATTCAAATCCTAATTATACTGGAACTTATACTATATCAAATGACTATGCTTATTCAATCTTAACTGACTTATATATGGATAACATTGATATTTCAAGTATCTTCGAAGGACTAGATAGCCAAGATGCTTTGGCAAAAATCCAAAGTGCTAAACAAAATCTTAATGCTAACAACAATACTTATGAAGACGAATACAATGCCTTAACAACATTAGTAAACAGTGCCAATATGATTAAAGGCGAAACATACAATGACTATACTGCAACTATGGCTTTCGCTGTTTATGCTAACGAAATCGTATCATTACCAAATATTACAGATGCTAGAAGCACTGATACATCATATAATGACAACTTTAACAAAGTATATTACCCAAGTGGTCAAGCAATACTTGCTAACCTAGTTGATGGTGCATACGATGAAGACGATGCTGTAAAGTTATCTAGATAGTAGGTAGATTAATATGAAAGTAACAAACGAAGAAAGAAATGAAAAAATAGCAACTAAAGCTAAAGACATCTTAGGCAGTAAACCACTTATTGCTATATGTGCTGTAATAATTGCTGGAAACCTAGCTTATCCTGGCATTTCCAAATTAGTTACTGCAAAAGAAGACAATAAAGCAAATACTAAACCCGTAGCAGAAGAAACTATGGTTGAAGCAACTCCAACCCCTACTCCAGAAATAACACCAGAGCCAACTGCTTATGCTTATTCAATTAATTATTCTAACGCTGAAAGTTTTTACAACGAGATTTTAAACAATCGTAATACTTATGGTCAAGACTTTGCATCATCATTTCAAACTGTTGAAGATGTTAAAAGTTTTATCACATTTGTTACCAAATTTGATGAATTATATAGCTATGATGAAAACTCTACTAACATTAACTCATTAGAACAATTTCAAGAAATAATTGCTAACTACTATGGTTCATGTATTAAATACAACGTGACACCTAACCTAAGTAGTATTCTAAACAACTATCCATATGGAGCTCAAAAAGTTAGTGAAACTGAGCAAATAGCTAAAACCTTAATAAATGGTAACGGTAATGATTTCACAATTGTTAACAACTATTTTAAATGGTATAGTGACAATCTATGTAATGGTCAAATAAGTACAACGAGTATTAAAAATGCACCAATTGTGGTTATTCTAAATGAAGAATATAAACAATATCGTAACCAAGGTAATATGGCATCCGCTAGAATAATTGAATTACCAAAAGATGTTGATGGTAATATATGTCCCAATACAATAGATAAAGTCATGCTTAATGAAATTGATTATACAAAAGGTGCTAGTGGTATGTTTGATATCGTATATGATACAATTGAAAGCAAATGTAATACCTATAAATTAGAAAGGAAATAATTATGTACGAAGAAAATAGTTACAAATTAAAAATTGATTGGAAAGCTCTTATAATTAGAGCCATACTAGTATTATTATTTATAATATTAGTAATTTGGTTATTCCCAATGCCAAAATTAGACACATTCTACAATAGAATATTCAACGAGAACATGAATACAATGTCTACTGCTGCTAAAAACTATTTTAACAACAACTTACCAGAAGACATTGGAAACACTTCTACTATTAAATTAGAAGAAATGATAAATAAGAACTTATTAATTGAGTTTAAAGATAAAAATAACGAATCTTGTAATAAAACTAACTCTTTTGCTCAAATTACCAAAACTGGAACTAATGAATATGTTCTTAAAACTCAACTATCTTGTCAAGATGAAACTGATTATGTTTTAGAAACATTAAATACTACCCCTGCTAATACAAGTAATATAAATACATCAAATGCAAACAATCAAATTAAAGATGATGGCAATAACACTTCAAACACAACAAATACTAATATAAAAAATACCATCAATAACGATGAAGATGATGACGAAGATATTATTAAGGATGATGTTACATATGATAAAGATGGAAACATCGCTGGTATAATTGAATATGAATTTAAAAAGCCAATATATTCAAGTACTAAATCTTATTATTGTCCAGATGGCTATGTCTTAGATGGAAAAACATGCTATAAAGAAGAAACTGGCGAAACAATTGAAGCTACTAAAGAATATTTTGAAGACAGAATTGAAACCACAGATGCTAAAAAAAGCGAAGGTGAAAAATACACTGTTAAAGCTGACACTATTAAAAAAGTAGATAAAGTTGAACAAGTTTGTCCAGAAGGATATACTTTAAATAAAAACATGTGCTATAAATATAAAGAAGCTACTGTAAACCCTGGTTCAACTAAATATACTTGTCCAAGTGGTTACACTTTAGATGGTACTAAATGTGTTCAAACAATCGATGCTACTAAAAATACATCAACAGACACAAGCTACTCTTGTCCTAATGGTGGAACACTAAACGGCGCTAAATGTAATAAACAAGATTCAATTGCAGCCGATTATCACAATGGTTCAAATAGTTGCAGTTGCCCTAATGGTGGTCATTTAAATGGTACTAGATGTGAGAAAGAAGATAGCATTAATGCTGATTATCACAATGGTACAACAAGTTGCTCATGTCCATCAGGATACTCTCCAAGTGGAAGCTCATGTACAAGAACAACATCTTATGGCGCATCAGCAAGTGGATATTGGACTAACCCAACAACCCAAACATCAAAAACCCCATTATCAGAATACAATAATGGTAAACAAAAAAGATGGCTTGGAAGCAAATCATGTAATGCTAGAGGATGTACATATACATATTATGTTTCTAACTATGTAACATCATATAGTTGTCCTAATGGTGGATCACTAAGCGGATCAACATGCTATAAAACTGAAACAGCTGCCCAAAATTGTTCAACTACTTCTGGTTATTATACATGTAGTAGAGGAAGTTTAAGAGGTGACAGATGTTATTATGATGCTTCATACAACGCCTCATGCTCAACATCAAATGGCTACTATACATGTAGCAAAGGAACATTAAATGGTAATAGATGTTACTATGATGCATCATATAATGCCACTAAAAATGATAGTTCAAAAACAACTTATACTTGTCCAAGTGGCTATGAACAAAAAGATGATAAATGTACAAAAACTATAGATGCAAATAAAAATACAACTGAAACAACCTATACTTGCCCTGAAGGTTATACTAAAGAAGGTACAACATGCTATATAACAGCTAAACCTGAAGAAAAAATTACATATAAATATTCTTGTCCTGAAGGATTCACTGCAACTGGTGAAGGCGAAAAAATGACATGTTCAAAAGAAATGCAAAACGAAGGCAAAACATATTGTGAAGATGCAGATGCCACTCTAGATGGTGATAAATGTATCAAAAAAATTATTGGAGCATTTAAAGGTTATAGCTGCCCAGATGGCTACATTCTAAATGGTAATAAGTGTACAAAGAAAACAACAAGTTGTATGAGTGCACTGGTCGATACAAGCACTTCAGTATCTTATAAATATACATGGAGTAGAAAGAAAACATTAGATGGTTGGACTCCAACAGGTAAAACTAGAACTATTAAATCTACTCAATTAATTAAATAGGCAATTAAGCCTATTTTTTATTTGCAAATGAATTTTTATACTAAAAAAGACACTATAATTGTGCCTTTAAAATTCTTGTTAATATTATAATTAATTCATTATCAGTAACAGGGTCAACATACACATCATTACCATCAATTACTTCTTCTAAGATCTTTACCTTATCAGAAACAATATCGCCATTATCAGTAACACCCATTACTAAAAAATATTTAACTCCACCATACATTGTTTCATTAAGTACAACGTATTTTTCTTTATTTTCAAGTGTAATAATAGTATTAGTCTTTAAACCCATTTTATTCTTTCCCTTCTACTTTCTTACGCAGCAAGCTTTCTAGTAGGTCCAGATTCTTCCATAGCTTTAGAACCATTACCATAAACAACATTTACAGGTGTTGAACTAACAACCTTAAAGCCTCTTTTTTTCTTTTCTACTTCCGGAGTTGCACTTTCTATAGATACAACTTCATTAGAATTATCATTTACTAAATCATTATATCCTTCAAAAGGATTTGAATTAGAAGAATATAAATCATCTAACATTGTAAATGGATTACTATTATCTTCCACTTTTGGTTTTTCTACATGATTATCCGCTACTGCTACAGCAGGTTCTTCTACCTTAGCACTAGTATCTTCACTATTTAATAAAGCACTTAAATCATCAAATACAGCAGGTCCCGAAGCAACTGGAGACTCTTTTTTCGTTTTATTTTCTACTTCAGTAGTTGACGCAGGTGCTTCTACTTTTGGTTCTTCTTTAGTTTCATTAAAAATTGGACCAAATATAGCATCCATATTATTTGCATCTTCAACTACAGGACTTGCAGTATCATCTTTAGTGTCAAAACTATCAGTTTCTAAAGATAAATCATGTTCAACTACTTCTTCTTTAGGTTCAACTTCAGGTGCTTGAACTTCAGTAACTTCACTATTTTGAATGCCTAATAAGTTATTTGCAGTTACTTCAACATCATTAACTAATCCTAGTACAGCAGCAATAACATACTTTTCAGAGTCATAAGCAGTGTATTTTCTCTTTTGCTCTTCTAACTCTTTAAGATAATTATTCAATAATGCCTCATTAGTATCAATATCACTTTGTTTAGCAACTTCACTATTCTTTAAGACATTTAACATATCTATACGTAATTTAGCATTTTCTAATGCATCTTTAGTAACTTTATGAAGTCCTAAAACTTGGCTAGCTTCATCTTTTGCAGAATTTGTTTCTTTTAATTCCTCTTCAATTTTTCTTGCTTTCTCATCTAACTCAGTTACTGCTGACTGAGTATTTAAAATAGCATCATTCATATTCATATCTCATCGACCCTTTACTATAATACTACCCTAATTTTATCACATAAAAAAAAGAGTTGCAATAAAAAAACTAGAAAAGTTTACACTAATTCTAGTTTTACAGTTAGAGCATCGTCTCCAACTCTTTCTTTTAATTTGATAATTCTAGTGTAGCCACCATTTCTATCAGCATATTTTGGTGATAATTCATTAAATACTTTTGCAACTACATCCTTATCATTATGTAAGAAAGCTAAAGCTTTTCTTCTAGAAACTAAAGTACCCTTCTTACCATAAGTAATCATACGTTCTACAAATTTTCTAGCTTCTTTAGCTCTTGCTTCAGTTGTAACAACATATCCATTATTAATAACGTCTTTAGTTAAACTAGCAAGAATACTTCTACGAATACGAGATTCTCTATTTAATTTTCTATATTTTGCCATATTTACACCTCCATTTAATTAGTCCTTAAAATTAAGACCCATTTCTTTAACTTTATCTAATACTTCTTTAAGTGATTTTTTACCTAAATTTCTAATCTTAGTAACTTCTATTTCACGTTTATTGATTAAATCTTGAACGGTATTTACTCCTGCTCTTTTTAAACAATTGTAAGCACGAACAGAGAATTCAATCTCTTCAATAGGAGTTTCTAAAGTTTTAGTAATAGTATCAACTTTCTTTTCAGCCATTAATCCAGAAACATCAGCAATATTATTTAAATCAGTAATAATATTAAAATGTTCAACTAAGATCTTAGCACTTAAAGCCATAGCTTCTTCAGGAGTAACAGAGCCATTTGTATAAACATGCATAACTAATTTATCATAATTTTCATTTTGACCAACACGAGCAGGTTCAACTTCATAACTAACTCTTTCAATTGGAGAATATAAACTATCAATAGCAATAACTCCAACTTTCTTTTCTCCTAATAATTTTTCATTAGCTTTAGAATCAACATATCCACGACCATTACCAACAGTCATTTCCATATCAATTTTTCCACCCTTACATAAATTACAAATAACTAAATCAGGGTTAACAATTTCGATATCAGCATCAGCTGCAATTTGACCAGCAGTTACAGGACCTTCTTCATTAGCAACTAATCTAATAACTTTATTAGTATCAGTAGAATGATTAATTAATACTAAACTCTTTAAATTTAAGATAATAGTAGTAACATCTTCCTTAACTCCATCAATCTTTTGGAATTCATGCATTACTCCAGCAATCTTAACTGAAGTAACTGCACTTCCAGGTAAACTAGAAAGCATAACTCTTCTTAAAGCATTACCAATAGTAGTACCAAATCCTCTTTCTAATGGATCTAATTCAAATCTTCCGTAGTGATTATTTTCTACGCATTCTGTAATTTTATAATCTGGTTTATCAAATTTTATCATTTAACCATTCCCCTTTCTTAATTTCTTGGACGTTTTGGTGGACGGCATCCATTATGTGGAACAGGTGTAATATCATTAATTGCAGTAATTTCTAGTCCAGCAGTTTGTAATGAACGAATTGCATTTTCTCTACCAGCACCTAAGCCCTTAACAAATACTTCAACTTTTTTTACGCCGTTATCCATAGCAACTCTAGCAGCAGCTTCTGCACTCATACCAGCAGCATAAGGAGTTTTCTTTTTAGAACCCTTATATCCAATAGTACCAGCAGATGCCCAACTTATTACATTACCATTATTATCACTAATAGATACAACAGTATTATTATAAGTACATTGAATATGTGCTTGAGCTTCTGGAATATTCTTCTTTACTTTTCTTTTTCTTCTATTATAAGCCATTATAGTACCTCCTATTACTTACTTACTTTTTTCTTATTAGCTACAGTCTTACCCTTACCTTTTCTAGTACGAGCATTTCTACTTGTTCTTTGTCCATGAACAGGTAACCCTTTTTTATGTCTAGTACCTTGGTAAGAATTAATTTCCATCTTGTTTTTAATGTTCATTTGAACTTCACGACGAAGTTCACCTTCTACAACATATTTTTCTACTTCACTACGAATTGCAGCAACTTCAGCTTCAGTTAAATCTTTACCTTTTTTAGATCTTTCAACTTTAGCATCATCACAAATTTGTTCTGCTAAGTTTCTACCAATTCCGTAAATAGCAGTTAAGCCAATACAAATATGTTTTTCATTAGGTATTTCAATATTTTTAATACGTGCCATAAATAATCCTCCTATTAACCTTGAGTTTGTTTGTGTTTTGGATTTTCACAAATAACCATTACTTTACCTTTTCTTTTAATTACTTTACATTTTGCACAAATTTTCTTTACTGATGGTCTAACTTTCATAATAATACCTCCATTATCTCTTATTCCATACAATACGCCCACGTGTTAAATCATAAGGCGACAACACTATAGTTACTGTATCACCTGGTAGAATACGAATCATATTCATACGCATTTTACCAGAAACGTAGGCTTTTACAGTTTTATTATACTTAGGTAAATTTACAATGTATTCGCCACCCTTAAGTAACTCTACAACTTTACCTTCTACTTCTATTTTATCTTCTTTAGCCATTTATTTATTCTCCTGTTAATATTTCGTATCCATCTTTGGTAACTAATACTGTATGTTCAAAGTGAGCTGATGGCGAACCATCTTCCGTACAAATTGTCCAATCATCATCCAACATATAAACATAGCGTTCACCATAGTTTAGCATTGGTTCGATAGCAATTGTCATACCCGCTTTTAAAGTCATTCCAGTATGTGCTTTACCATAATTTAGAACATCGGGATCCTCATGTAGTTCATTACCAATTCCATGACCACATAACTCTTTAACAACACTTAAATGATGTTCATGAGCATATTGTTCAATAGCATGACCTATATCACCAAGTTTAGCTCCCTCTTTAACTTGCTTTATACCTTCATATAAAGATTTCTTAGTATGTTCTATTAAATACTCTTTTTCTTTACTAATATGTCCTACAGGGTAGGTAGCAGCAGAATCTGAATGATAACCTTTATAAATCATTGAAATATCAAGTTTAACAATATCACCATTCTTAAGCTTTCTTTTCCCTGGGATTCCATGTACTACCTCATCATTTATAGAAATACATAAATAACCAGGATATCCTTCATAACCTTTAGTTGATGAAATACATCCATTCTCTTCCATAAACTTTTTAGCAATACTTTCTAATTCTCCAGTTGTAATACCCGGACGGATATTTTTTTCTAGAAGTTTATGACATAAATAGTTAATATGACCAGAATGTTTCATTAATTCAATTTCATGTTCACTTTTAACACTAACCATTTATACCTCCAAATATTTTTCTACTTGCAATAAAGTTTCTTCTAAATTATCAGTGACATTAACTACACCTAATCTATTAATCTTATTAAAATAATCAACAACTGGTTTAGTATTATTCATATATTCATCATAACGAATCTTAAATGTTTCTTCATTATCATCACTACGAATCTCTAATTTAGAACCACAATTATCACATATACCATCTATCTTAGGTTTCGTTGCTTCAATATATTTATTATAACTATTTCCACAATTTTTACAAGTTAATCTTCCTAAAGTACGATGCATCGCCTTTTCATAATCAATATCTAGATAAATAGCAATATAATTATCAATATCATCTTTTTTAAATAAATTTAATAACGAATCAACTTGACTTAAATTTCTAGGATAACCATCTAATATAAATGGAATATCTTTATCTCTATTATCTAAACTTTTTTCTAGTAATTCTAAGACAATTTCATCAGGAACAAGCTTACCACTACTTAACATAGTAACAAGTTTTCTTCCTAATTCATTATCTTGATTTTTAGCATCTCTTAATAAATCGCCAGTCGAAATATGCATATAACCATATTTAGCTTTTAGAAGAGAACTCATTGTTCCCTTCCCAGCTGCAGGAGGCGCTATGAAAATGATGTTTTTCATCTTCTACGTCTTCCCCTTTTATACTCACGACTAACTAATGAGCTTTCAATTTGTTTATAGGTTTCAATAGCGACACCTACAACAATTAATAATCCCGTTCCTCCAATTGTTACTGAACTAGGAAGTCCAGAAAACTTAGAGAATAATATAGGTAACCCAGCTATTATTACTAAGAATATTGAACCAACAATTGTTAATTTTCCAATAATATTAGAAATATAATTAGTTGTTTCAACACCAGGTCTTACCCCAGGAATATATCCACCATTTTTATTTAAATTCTTACTCATTTCTTCAGGATTTAATTCCATAAATGTATAGAAGTATCCAAAGAACATTATAAGTAATATATATAATACAAAACCAGTAGGACTTGTACTAACAATATAATTATTAACAAAATTTATCGCATTCTCATTACCAATTAAATTAACTATTGTAGTAGGAATAGCAAGTAAAGTCATAGCGAATATTACAGGCATTACTCCAGCACTATTAAGTTTAATAGGTAAAAATGAAGTTTGAGCTCCATAAGCACTATTTGTTCTATTTGAATATTGAATAGGTATTCTTCTTTCAGCAAGCTGAATGAATACTACACCAACAATAATAAATATATAAATAAGCACAAAAGCTGCAAATAATAAACTACCAACTAAAGTTGTATAAGTACCACTTGTTACAAAACCTTGAAAAGCAGTAACAAACATACTAGGTAAACTTTGAATAATACCTGCCATAATTAATAGAGACATACCATTACCAATACCTTTATTAGTAACTTCATCACCTATCCATAATAAGAAGCAAGTACCAGCAGTCATTACGATTGTAGTCTTAAGAATATCCATACTACTCATACCCTTCATATATACAATGGTTAGTATATAAGCTTGGATAATCGCAAATAATATTCCTAAATATCTTGTAATACGATTAATTTTTTGTCTTCCAGTATAACCCTCTTCTTTTAATTCTTTAAAATAAGGAATTATATCCATTTGTAATAATTGGGTAATAATAGATGCTGTAATGTATGGTGAAACACCCAACGCAAATATTGAGAAACTCTTTAAGCCACCACCGCTCATCAAGTTAAAGATTTCTAAAAATCCTAATTCTTGATAAACAGCAGATGCCCAAGGAATTGTTACATTAGAGCCTAAGCAAAATAAGCCTAAGCACATTAATGTAAAATAAATTCTTTTTCTTAAATCTTTACTAGCGGGACTAAATAGTTGCTTTAGTTTAGCAAACATTTTAGATCACCTCAGTAGTACCACCGGCTGCTTCAATTTTAGATACTGCAACACTTGAGAAACGATTAGCTTTAACTGTTAATTTCTTTTCAAGGTTACCAGTTGCTAAAACTTTAACACCAGATAGTTGTTTCTTAATAATACCCTTTTCTTTTAAAATTTCTGGAGTAACCACATCTCCATCGTTAAAGTGTTTATTTAAATCACTTAGGTTAATAGTTGCATATCTAGTTGTAAATCTTGCATTATTAAATCCACGTTTAGGGATTCTTCTATATAATGGAGTTTGACCACCTTGGAACCATGGAGCTATTGAAGCACCACTACGTTTCTTTTGACCTTTTTCTCCACGAGTAGCAGTCTTACCCATTCCTGATCCAGGACCACGACCTACTCTCTTTTTTGCTTTTGCTTCAGGTAGAGCATTTAATTCATGTAACTTCATACTATAATTCCTCTACTTTCTTTCCTCTTAATTCAGCAACATATTCAGCTGTTCTTTGAGATTTTAAAGCTTCTAATGTAGCCTTAGCAACGTTAACTTTAGTATTTGAAGCTAAAGATTTAGATACTACATCTTTTACACCAGCAAGTTCTAATACTGCACGAGCAGCACCACCGGCAACTAATCCAGTACCTTCTTTAGCAGGTTTTAATAATACTTCAGCACGTCCAACTTTAGCTGTTGCTTCATGAGGAATAGTTCTATTGTCAACTAAAGATACTTTAACAACATTTTTATTAGCAGCTTGTAATGCCTTTTTAATTGCTTCAGGAACTTCATTTGATTTTCCGCTACCTAAACCAACTAATCCTTTTCTATTTCCTACTACAACTGTAGCTAGAAATCTAAAATGTCTACCACCTTTAGTAACCTTAGTAACACGTCCAATTGATATAACTTGATCTTCAAGCATACTTTTTTTAGATTCAGTTTCTTTTCTTGGCATAATTTCCTCCTCTTAGAATTCTAATCCGTTTTCACGTGCAGCTTCAGCTAAAGCCTTAACACGTCCATGATAAAGGTATCCACCTCTATCGAAAACTACTTTTGTAATTTTAGCTTTTTTAGCTTTTTTAGCAATGTCAGCACCAACTAATTTAGCACCTTCAACATTACCACCATTGTTGATTTTTAACTCAACTGATGAAGAACTAACTAGGGTAGTTTGTTTTTCATCATCAATAATTTGAGCAAAAATATTATTATTTGATCTAAATACGTTTAATCTAGGAACTTCACTAGTGCCAGCAATTTTATTACGAACTCTAGTGTGTCTGATTTTACGCATTACATTACTTGATTCTTTCTTTATCATAACTTATCTCCTTACCCTATTTAGCTGCTTTCTTTCCTTCTTTACGTCTTACATATTCGCCCTTATAACGGATACCTTTACCTTTATATGGTTCTGGTTCTCTTACTTTACGAATATTAGCCGCAAATTCAGTAACTCTTTGTTTATCAATACCTGAAACAGTAATTTCAGTATTGCTTTCTTGTTTAACTTCTAAACCTTCTGGTACATTAATTTCCATAGGATGAGAGAAACCTGCACTAATAGCAATTTTCTTACCATTAACATTGAATCTATATCCAACACCAACAGCTTCTAATCCTTTAGAATATCCTTCAGTAACACCAATAATCATATTCTTGATTAATGAGTTTGTAGTACCATGTAATTGTTTAGTACTCTTATTATCATTAGGTCTTTTAGTATAAACCTTATCTTCTTTAATTTCTACAACAATAGGTTCACTTACTACTAATTTAAGTTCACCTTTAGGTCCTTTAACTGTAATTAAATTATTTTCATTTGTAACAGTTACTCCAGCAGGAATAACTAATTCTCTATTTCCAATTCTACTCATAATTTAGTATTTCCTTACCAAATATAGGCAAGTACTTCTCCTCCTAGATTATTTTCTCTAGCTTCTTTATCAGTCATTAAACCTTTAGATGTAGAAATAATTGCAATTCCTAGTCCATTAAGAACACGAGGAATTTCTGAAGCTTTGGCATAAACACGTAATCCTGATTTAGAAATTCTCTTTAAACCTGTAATTACACGTTCTTTCTTTTGACCATACTTAAGATTAATTGTTAATTTATCTCCAGTAACATTTTTTTCATATTTATAATCATTAATAAAACCTTCTTTTTTAAGAATTTCAGCAATTCCTAAAGTCATCTTAGTTCCATTAACTTCTACAGTTTCATAACGCATTTGTAACGCATTACGCATTCTTGTTAGCATATCTGCTATATTATCTTGTACCATCTAAAATTCCTCCTTTCCTACCAACTAGATTTTCTTACACCAGGAATTTGTCCCTTATTTGCAAGTTCCCTAAAGCATATACGGCATAATCCAAATTTTCTTAATACGCCATGAGGACGTCCACATCTTTCGCAACGACTATATGCACGAGTACTAAATTTTGGTGCTCTTTGTTGTTTTACAACCATACTTCTTTTTGCCATAAAATATTTTCCTCCTCTTTCTTACTTTCTAAATGGAAGTCCAAATGCATTTAATAAATGCAATGCTTCTTCATTTGTTTTAGCAGTAGTAACAAATACAATATCCATACCCATTACTTTAACTACTTGATCATAATCGATTTCAGGGAATATAAGTTGTTCTTTAATTCCTAAAGTATAATTTCCTCTACCATCAAATGCAGTTTTAGAAATACCTCTAAAATCTCTAACTCTTGGTAAAGCTAAGCTAATTAACTTATTCATAAAGTTATACATAGCTTCTCCACGAAGTGTAACTTTGCAACCAATTGGTTGGCCTTCTCTTAACTTAAAGCCAGCAATTGATTTACGAGCTTTAGTAACTACAGGCTTTTGACCAGTAATTGCTTCTAAATCTTTAACAGCAGCTTCAACAAACTTAGGTTCATGAGATCCTTCTCCTACACCCATATTAATAACTATTTTTTCTAATCTAGGAACTTCCATATTAGAAGAATAATTATATTCTTTCATTAATGAAGCTGTTATTTCTTTATTATATAATTCTTTTAAATTACTCATAATTTCTCCTAACTAGCTTTCTTCTTTGAAGTTTTAGCACTTTTTACTTTTTCTTCAACTTTTTTTACATTAGAAACATGAATTGGTGCTTCAGTTTCTTGAATAGATCCTGTTTCATTCGTATATCTTGGTTTAAGGTGTTTTTTTACAATGTTGATACCTTCAACAATAACTCTATCTTCTTTTCTAAGAGTTTTAATAATTTTGCCTTCTTTACCTTTATCTTTTCCAGCAATAATTTTAACTTGATCTCCAACTTTAACTTTCATTATTAATCCTCCTAAATAACTTCATTTGCAAGTGAAACGATTTTCATGAAATCTTTATCACGAAGTTCACGAGCAACTGGCCCTAAAACACGAGTTCCAATAGGACTCTTATCATCTTTGATTAATACACAAGCATTGTCATCAAATTTGATATAAGAACCATCTTTTCTTCTAACGCCTTCAACACTACGAACAATAACAGCTTTAACAACCTTTCCTTCAGGAATGTTGCTATTTGGAATTGCTTTTTTAACAGTTCCAACTACGATATCACCGATATTACCATATTTTACTTTAGATCCACCCATAACACGAATTACAAGTAATTCTCTTGGGCCTGAGTTATCAGCAACTTTTAATCTAGATTCTTGCATTACCATAATGATACCTCCTATAAGATTACAGCCTTTTCAACTATTTTAACTAGTTCATATCTCTTAGTTTTAGATAAAGGTCTAGTCATAGCGATTCTAACTGTATCTCCTTCTTTAGCTTCATTCTTTTCATCATGAGCTACATATTTTTTAGAGTATTTAACTCTCTTACCATAAAGTGGATGATTTTTATAAGTTTCAACTAAAACAGTAATAGTTTTATCGCACTTAGCAGATACAACCTTACCTGTAAGTTCAGCTCTTTTAGTTTCTGCCATTAATTTTCTCCTCCTTCTGATAATTCTCTTTCACGCAAGATAGTCTTCATTCTTGCAACATCTTTTCTTAATTCATGGATTTTAGAAGGCTTTTCTAAACTTCCAGTGGATTGTTTAATTCTTAAATCTAATAATTCTTTTTTAGATTCAGTAATCTTTTTATTTAAATCTTCATTAGTTAATTTTCTAAGTTCATTAATTTTCACTAGAATTACCTTCTTTCTTTACGAATTTGCATGTAACAGGTAATTTATGAGAGGCAAGTCTTAGTGCTTCACGAGCTGTAGCTTCATCTACTTCACTAATTTCAAACATAATTTTACCTTTCTTAACTACTGCTACCCATTCATCAACATTACCTTTTCCGGTACCTTGACGAGTTTCTAATGGTTTCTTAGTTCTAGCTAAATGAGGGAAAATATTAATAAATACTTTACCACCACGTTTCATATAACGTGTCATAGCAATACGAGCTGCCTCAATTTGCTTAGCAGATACGTAAGCACCTTCTTTAGCCATTAAACCATATTCACCAAAGTGTAATTCAGTATTACCTTTAGCATGACCATCATAAGTTAATCTATGAGGTTTACGATATTTAGTTCTTTTTGGAATTAACATTTAAAGTCTCTCCCTTCTTATTTTTGTTAGCTGGAAGAATCTCTCCTTTATAAATCCAAACTTTAACTCCAATAATACCATAAGTAGTAAGAGCTTCAGCTGTACCATAATCAATATCAGCACGAACAGTATGTAAAGGAACAGTACCTTCTGTATAACCTTCATTTCTTGCCATTTCAGCTCCACCAACACGTCCAGAAACTAAAGTTTTAATTCCCTTAGCTCCAGCCTTCATAGTATTTCTAATAGCACGTTTTTGAACGCTTCTAAATGGAGCTCTAGCTTCAATTTGTAAAGCAATATTTTGTGCTACTATTTGAGCATTTAAATCTGGATTTTTAACTTCTACTATAGATACGTAGATATCTTCTCCAACTAATTTCTTTAATTCATTTCTTAATTTTTCGATGTCTTCTCCACCTTTACCAATGATTACTCCTGGTTTAGCAGATTTAATAGTAACATCACATCTTTTGTCATTTCTTTCAATAACTACAGAGGCAACTGCAGCTTCTTTTAACTTTTTAGCTAAAAACTTACGAATTTTAATGTCATTATTTAAATATTTAGCATAATCTTTATTACTTGAAAACCATTTAGATTCCCAATCTTTATTAACACCAATTCTTAAGCCAATTGGACTAACTTTTTGTCCCATTATTTTGCCTCCTTAACATTGTCACTAACTTTAATAGTTATATGACTTGTACGTTTATCATGTCTATCAACATTTGAACGACTTCCGAATCTAATCTTCTTACGAGTTTTTCCTGGATTAATATAACATTCAGAGATAACTAAATCAGATTCTTTAGCACCGTTATTGTTAACAGCATTCGCAATAGCACTATTTAAAACTTTGCTTATTAAACGACTAGCTTTTGTATTTGTATTATTTAAAATACCTTGTGCAGTATGAACATCCTTACCTCTAATTAAATCAAGAGTCATTCTTGCTTTACGAGGAGGAATTAACGCACCTTTATGAATTGCATAAGTTTCCATATTTAATTATCCTTCCTATTTTTGACCAGCATGGCCACCAAATTTACGAGTTAACGCAAATTCACCAAGTTTATGTCCAACCATATCTTCTGTAATATATACAGGGATAAACTCTTTACCATTGTGAACAGCAATTGTATGTCCTATGAAATCAGGGAAGATTGTTGAACGACGTGACCAAGTTTTAATAACTTCTTTTTTACCACTTTTATTTAATTCTTGAACCTTTTTAAGTAATCTATCAAATACATAAGGTCCTTTTTTTAAACTTCTTGCCATTATTATTTCCTCCTATTATTTCTTTTTACGACTAACAATTAACTTGTCAGATGCTTTCTTATTTTTTCTAGTCTTTAATCCTAGAGCAGGTTTACCCCAAGGTGTCATTGGAGCCTTACGTCCGATTGGAGCACGGCCTTCGCCACCACCATGTGGGTGATCATTAGGGTTCATAACAGAACCACGGTTTGTAGGTGTAATACCCATATGACGTTTTCTACCAGCTTTACCAAGGTTTACAAGTTCATAATCTTCATTACCAACTGTACCAATAGTAGCCATACAAGTTCCAAGAATTTTTCTTGTTTCACCTGATTGTAGACGAACCATAACATATTTACCTTCACGTCCTAATATTTGAGCACTAGTTCCTGCTGAACGAGCAATCTCAGCACCCTTACCAGGTTGAAGTTCTATACAATGGATTACCGTACCTACTGGAATGCATTCTAATGGAAGTGCGTTACCAACTTTGATATCAGCTTCACGGCCATTTTCAATAATCATTCCTACTTTTAAATCTTTTGGTGCAATAATATATCTCTTTTCACCATCTTTATAGTTGATTAAAGCGATATTACTATTTCTATTTGGATCGTATTCAATAGTAGCAACACGACCAGGTACACCAGTTTTATTTCTCTTAAAATCAATAATTCTATATTTTTGTTTTGCTCCACCACCAATGTGTTGAACAGTCATTCTACCTTGATTATTTCTACCACCAGTTTTAGTCTTTTTAACTAATAAAGATTTTTCTGGAGTAGTAGTAGTAATTTCATTATTACTTAAAGTAGTCATTCCTCTTCTACCATTAGTTGTAGGTTTATACTTCTTAATTGGCATAATATCGACTCCTCTCCTATAATTCTATTGAGTAGCCATCTTTTAAGGTAACAATAGCCTTTTTATAAGTCTTAGTTTTACCTGTATAACGACCAACTCTTTTATCTTTAGCTTTAGTGTTTAGTGTATTAACGCTTTTAACTTTAACATCAAAAGCCTTTTCAATAGCATCTTTAATTTGAATTTTGTTAGCACTTGATGCTACCTTAAATGTATACACATTATTGTTCTTTAAAGTCATAGACTTTTCAGTAACAACAGGTGCAATAATTACATCAGTAAAATCTTTCATTATTTAAGTGCCTCCTCAATTTTCTTAACAGCTTCTTCTTCAATAACAACAGTATCAGCATTTACAAGATCATAACAATTGATTTCATCGCTCATTAATGAATATGTATATCCTAAATTTCTTGTTGCTAAGTATAGGTTTTCACCATCATTAGCTGTAATAAATAGTACTTTACCATTTAATCCAAGAGTCTTAATTAATTCTTTAACTTCACTAGTTTTATTTGATTTTAATTCTAACGAATCAACAACTACTAATGATTTATTTTTAGCAATATGAGTTAAAGCACTCTTAAGAGCAAGTACTCTTTCTTTCTTGTTCATTTTGAATGAATAACTTCTTGGGTTTACACCACCGGCAATTCCGCCACCAACCCATTGTGTTGCACGAGTAGATCCTTGACGAGCTCTACCTGTACCTTTTTGTCTCCATGGTTTTCTTCCACCACCAGAAACTTCACTTCTTGTTTTAGTCTTAGCAGTACCTTGTCTAGATGCAGCAAGTTGTAAATCTATTGCTTTTTTAAGAACAACATCATTTGGTTCAATACCGAATACTTTAGCATCTAATGTTAAATCTTTAGTTTTTTCATTTTTGATATTTTTAACTTCTATCTTCGCCATAGTTGCACCTCTTAATTTTCTTCCTTAGTTTCAGTAGCTTCTGCATTATCAACTACTGTTTCTTCATAAGAAATTAATTCTTCAGCCATTGGTTTTCTTTCATCCTTAGCTGCAGATTTAATTAAAACTAAAGATTTCTTAGCTCCTGGTACATTACCACTAACTAAAATATAATTTTCTTGAGCATTTACATCAACAATTACTAAATTTTGAATAGTAACAGTATCAACACCCATATGACCTGGTAATTTCTTACCTGGTAATACTCTCATTGGTCTCATAGTTCCCATTGAACCTGGTCTTCTATGATATCTAGATCCGTGAGCACTTGGTCCAGATGCTTGTCCGTGTCTTTTAATAACACCTTGAGTTCCATGACCCTTACTAGTTCCGGTTACATCTACTACTTCTCCAATAGTAAATAAATCAGCACTAATAGTATCCCCTAAGTTATAAGAGCCTTCATAATCTCTTATTTCTTTTAAGAAGCGCTTAGGAGTTGTATTGGCTTTTTTAGCATGACCAATACTAGCTTTAGTAGCGTTTTTTTCTTTTTTGTCACAAACGCCTAATTGAATTGCGTTGTATCCGTCAGTTTCAACACTCTTGACTTGAGTTACAACATTAGGTTCAACTTCAATTACAGTGACAGGAACAACTTTACCTTCTTTAGTGAAAACTTCAGTCATTCCAACTTTGCGTCCTAAGATTCCTTTCATTTTTTAATCCTCCATATTTTTTAGTTTTGTTTGATACTAATAGCAACACCACTTGGTAAATCTAAGTGAGATAATGCTTCAATAGTCTCTTTACTTGGGTTTTTAATATCAATAAGTCTTTTATGTGTACGCATTTCAAATTGTTCACGAGCATCTTTATACTTATGAACAGCTCTTAATACTGTAACTTTTTCTACTTCAGTAGGAAGTGGAATTGGACCAGAAATTTCTCCCCCAGTTCTTTTAACAGTTTCGACAATCTTACCAGCTGCTAAATCGATTGAACGATGATCGTAAGCTTTAAGATTAATACGAATTTTTGACATATTGCATGTCCTCCTTTCGCCTATATCTAGTATAGACTTGCTCCGTTATGAATTACCCGAATCGCCCTATTTTGATATTTTAGATAAATAATTATCAATCAACACCGCCTAGTGTATCGGCAACCTCACACATCCCCGCAGTCATACAGTTTCCATATTATCACAAAATAGCCTATAAAATCAAGCTTTTTCTGCAATTTTCGCAAATTTTTAAGTCTAACTTTTTTTAAAATGCCTGCCGCCTAAATAAAATCCTAATTTATTAGAACATTTTAACCTATTATCTATAAATAAGGCATCCCAAGCATAATAACAATATTAAACCATTACTCTACACCAAAAAGGACATAACCAAAGTTATATCCCCAAATTTATTATTCCACAATCAAATTCTTAGTACCCTTCATTTCTTTAGGTATAGCAATATCCATATATTTAAGGATAGTCGGAGCAACACTAGTCAAATCGCCATTCCTTAGTTTCAACTTCTTATCTGTAATTATAAATGGCACAGGATAAAGTGAATGCGTCGTCACTGGATTATCATTTTCATCTAACATATAATCACAATTACCATGATCACTTAACAACACCACTGTATAAAAATTATCAAACGCTGTATTTAAAACCATTCCTAAACATTTATCAATATTTTCCAAAGCCTTAACAGTTGCCTCTAAATTTCCCGTATGCCCTACCATATCTGGATTAGCATAATTCATCAAAATAAAATCATAATCATTCTCTAAACACTCTACACATTTTTCCGTAACTTCATAACAAGACATTTCCGGTTTCATATCATAAGTAGCCACCTTAGGACTAGGCACTAAATACCTATCACATTTTTCTAAATCTAATTCCTTTCCCCCATCAAAGAAATAAGTTACGTGAGCATACTTTTCGGTCTCTGCAATACGTGCTTGACTTAACCCCAAATTACTTAAATATACCCCTAAAGCATTATTAATCTCTACATGTTCTAAAAAATGTCTACCATTCTTTGCTTCATCAATTGGATATATTGAATAACACTTTAAATTTGGCATAAGTTTATTTTCAAAACCATCAAAACTACTATCCGTAATTGCTCTTAAAATTTGTTTAGCTCTATCTGGACGATAATTCATCCATAACAAAATGTCTCCATCTTGAATAGGCTTTCCTTGTTCTAAAATTATTGGTGGCAAAAATTCGTCTGTAATATTTTTCTTATAACAATACTCTATTGCATCCGCTAAATTTCTAACATGCGCACCCCTGCCATTAACCTCTGCATCATAATATAATTTCGTACGATCCCATTTCTTATCTCTATCCATAGCATAATATCTACCACATACTGAAACCACACTTCCCATATTATATTTCTTTAATAAATCATCAATTCTCTTTATATATTTATATGAAACAGTAGTCTCTGTATCTCTACCATCACTAATAGCGTGAACAAAAACATTAGAAACATCATTTTTATGTAATACTTCAATCATTCGTTCAAAAAACTCAATATGTGAATGAATCCCCCCATCTGATAATAATCCCATCATATGTATAGGTTTATTAGTACTCTTTGCATAATCTACTAAATTCTTAAATTCTAGATTCTTACTTATTTCATCATTTAAAAACCAATCTTCTATCTGCATAAAATTTTGTTTAACTAATCTTCCCGCTCCAATTGTTTGATGTCCTACCTCACTATTTCCCATTTGATGTTTAGTTAATCCCACATACTGTTCTGAAGCCATTAACTGACAATGAGGATAATTATTCCATAGTGAAACAAAATTTGGCATCTTAGCTAACTTTACTGCATTTCCATGTACTTCATTACGTAACCCAAAACCATCTAATATTATTGTTAATATTTTCTTCATTTTATCAACCCTTTTCTATAACTATTTTATCACAATTTACAATTTTATTTCAATAAATGAAAATTCCCCATATTTATGCCATTTTTTTGTACTACATATCATTTTTTCAAAGGAAAAAGAAAAAATGATTATTTCTAACCATTCTTTATCTAACTTTATTTCCATCCAAATGTATCTTATCTGCTACAGTAGCCAAAAACTCCGAATTAGTTGGTTTAGCTCTATCAAAATCAACCGAATGACCAAAAATCTCTTCCATTAAATCATAGTCTCCTCTATTCCAACTAACTTCAATAGCATGTCTTATAGCTCTTTCCACTCTAGAAGGCGTTGTATTATACTTATCTGCAATATAAGGATAAACTTCTTTCGTAATACCACCCAAAGTATCTGGATTATTATACATTAACTCAATTGAATCCCTAATATATTGATATCCTTTTATATGACTAGGCATACCAAGATCATGTAATAACTTCGAAATTGTCTTAGTCATACTGCTAGGTTTAAATTCATATTCTTGGTAATTAACTTTATAAGCATCATTAATTCTTTCTACTAAAACATCTTTTCCTACATTCTTATATAAGAAGAACGTAATATCAAAAAGATTTAAAGACTTAATTAAAGCTTCATTATTAAAATGTGAATAGATAATTACTTTCTTATTTATATTCTCTCTATTCATAAACTTTAATACACCAATTCCATCTAATGATGGCAAGATCGTATCCATAAGGATAATATCGATATCTCTTTCATGTTCTTTAATTATATTAACGGCATCTATTCCATCACTACAATTATAAGAAATATTAATATTGTTACTACAACTACCTAAATACTGCTTAACTTCTTTAATGCTAGATTCACTATCTATCATTAAAACATTAATCATATTTTTCATTGTATCTCCTTTGTACTGCTTAAAACCATTATAAAATTAAATTCGTCAAAATACTAGAATATGTTTTGTCTACCCATGTCGAATTATGTCAACTTAAGGAATATAACATAAATTTTACGTTTTTTAACTCAAACAATAGAAAAAGAATACCCTACAGTACTCTAATTTATATAGCCACATAATCTTTATCTATAAAACTTCTTCTTCATCCATTATATAATCTAAAGCTGGACATTTTTCACTAATAATATACTCCAGCGTTGCCCCGCCACCAGTAGAAAGATAAGTATAGGAATCCCTATAGCCAAAATTTGTAATCGCACTAACACAATCTCCCCCACCAGCAATAACTGCCGCCCCAGATTCTTTTAGCATTCTAAATAGTTCCTTCGTTCCATTAGCGAATCTCTCATCTTCATACTTTCCAACCGTGCCGTTTAAAAACACTGTCTTACTTTTATTTATTACCTCGTAATATTTCTTTAACGTTATCGGTCCCACATCAAAAATCATTTCATCATCAATAATCTCATTAACATTTTTCTGCATAACATAATTATCATTATAAGATTTACCAACTATCACATCAAATGGTAGCATTATCTTACTTTTATTATGAGCAAGCATACTCCTTACATCTGTTAAAACCTTATTATCACTAGTAGCTAAAGAATCACCTACATATAACCCTAATGCTTTTAAACACGAATTAGCAAGTGCTCCAACTACCAACATGTAATCACACTTCGGTAACAACTTGTTCATAAGTTCCAACTTATCCTCAATCTTCGCTCCACCCATAATTATCGTAAATGGTCTTTTGGCATGTAATACATTATCATTTAACATCATTAATTCTTTTTGTACTAAAAATCCTATGCAACTTGGTAAAAACTTAGCAATACCCGCTGTTGAAGCATGACACCTATGACTACTTCCAAAAGCATCCATAACAAAAATATCACCTAGCGATGCCCAATAACTAGCAAGTTGAATATCATTGCCACTTTCTAACTTTTGGGGATAATCTTCAAAACGCGTATTTTCAACTACCAAAATTTCTCTAGGTTGTAACGCCTTAACTCTCATTTCTAATTCCGGACTACGCGTCGTGGTTGAAAAAATAACATTACTTTCCACTAGTTCATTAAGCCTCTTAGCAACTACAGCAAGACTATTTTTAACCTTATCTTCCTCGCTCTTAACCTTACCTAAATGCGATAAAATAATAACCCTGCAGTTTTTGCTTACCAAATAATTAATTGTTTCTAAAGACGCCACAATCTTTGTATCATCTAATATAACTCCATTCTTAATAGGCACATTGAAATCACATCGTAAAACAATTCTTTTATTATCCACATTCATTTCTTGAACTTTCATTTTCATAGCAACACCTACTATCTACTATTAGTATACACCATAATCAAGAAAAATCATAAAAAAAATAAGTGCTAATTAACACTTACTTGCTATCTTGATAACTTTTTAGGTTCTTCTAATGATTGTTTCAAAATATCTTGAACAGTATCAAAATCAATACAATCTTGAGTCTCTCCATTTTGTAAAGTTGAAATCATGCAATCTTTAAACTTAGTTAATACACTAGACGCTGCTAAATACTGTTCTTGCGTTAGATTACTAGGTAAATAAGCAATAACATAATCGTTCATAGTTTGATAAACTACTCCATTATAAGAAGTAATTAACTCTCCAAGCTCATAAACCGACATACCTTGCTTATCTTGTAAATCAATTCCTAACGCTAAAGCTGCTTGGATAAAACCTTTAGCATGTGAAAACTCCGCTTCCTTACCCTTAACTGCCACTGAAGTTCCAATAAAACCATCAGGTGCTACGCAAATAGCAGCTACACACCCTGGATAAAGGCTCCTCATCCTAAGAACATTTATATTTAGTTTGAAATCAGCTATCTGCTCATCTATTTTTTTAATTTCACTTGCATCAGTAGCGTTCTTTCTTAATTCATATAAATTTCTTAATTCATCATAATATATTTTTATTTTAGCATTATCTTCATTCATAATATCGCCTCTTCGTGTATCTAATTATACACTAAATCTTTTGAATTGCACGTTTTTTGTCTTAAATAGCCGTTTTTTTGTCTAAAATAACTATTTTTCTTTAATTAAAGCTTTTGCTGTCCTTAACATTTGTGCCGTATAGCCCATCTCATTATCATACCAAGCCACAACTTTTACCAAGTTGCCTGCTTCTGTTTCTAACACATTTGTTGATAATAAATCTACCAAAGCACCACACTTCTTACCTAAAACATCACTTGATACAATTGGATCTTCACATACTCTTAATGCTTCACTTTGATTATTTCTTAGTAAGTCATTTAACTCTTCCTTACTTACATCTTTCTCTAACTCTAAAGTTAAATCAACAACTGAACCACATGATACCGGTACTCTAAAAGCCATCCCATCCATTTTACCAAGTAAACTTGGAATAACTTTTCCTATTGCACTAGCTGCTCCCGTTGATGCAGGAACGATATTTTGGGCACAAGCACGCCCCCTACGCGCCATAATTCCCTTACTATGGTGAATATCTAAAGTTGCTTGGTCATTTGTGTATGCATGAACTGTACTCATATATCCTTTTCTAATTCCAATATTCTTTTCAATAACATTTAATACTGGCGCTAAACAATTCGTAGTACAAGATGCTGCTGAAATAACTTCCTCACTACCATCTAAACTACTATCATTAACACCATAGACAATTGTCTTCATATCGCCCTTACCTGGAGCTGAAATTACTACATGATGAGCTCCTGCCTCAATATGTTTATAAGCATCTTCATACTTCGTAAATCTCCCGCTGCATTCTAATACCACATCAATATTTAACTTTTCCCATGGTAACTTACTAGGGTCAGCTTCACTTAATACCTTAACTCTCTTTTTACCAGCAATAACTATATTATCATTATCAAAACTAATCTCATCTTCATGAAAACTACGATGATTAGTATCATACTTTAATAAATACGCTAATTCCTCCGCATTCGATAAATCATTAACGGCCACAATATCAAAATCACGACCCGTAATCATCTCTCTAAACGCTATTCTTCCAATTCTCCCAAAACCATTAATTGCTACTCTTATCATTTATCTCATCCTTTTCTCTTACTTTTCAAAATATGAACCACCAATAAACTCCCTTAAAACCGAACTATCACTAATATACTCACTAGATATTGGAAAATAACTCTTTAAAAAACTTATCAATCTTCTTGCTTCTTCATAATAAACCGAAGTATTATCAACCGAATATAATATTGGCTCCGCAAACACTTTTAATACTCCTAGTTCATACACCAGCGACGTATTAACTACCATATCCGCCTGATGAACATAAGGAAAAATATACTTTTCCTCACCTCTTCTAACACTCTGCCAACTATCTATCGTCTTTGAAACATCATACCCTCTAGTCCTATTATCTCTAATCATTCTTCTAATAAGTCTTAAATCCGTTGTCGATATATAATTATGTCTATCAATATTAAGTGGCATAAACGGACTTAAATATACTAAGAACTTCTCCTCATCTGGTATACCAGGTGTTAACTCTCTATTCAAACAATGCAAACCTTCCATTAAAATAACCGCATCACTCTCTAATTTAACCGGATACTCATAATACTCTCTCTTACCAGTTATAAAATTAAACCTTGGAAGTCTTACTTCTTCGCCATCACCTAAAGCCTTCAAATCATGATTTAAACTCTCTAAATCAATTGCTTCCATACATTCAAAATTATAACTACCATCTTCATTCTTTGGTGTATCACATCTGTTTTTAAAATAATCGTCTACCGAGATTAACAACGTTTTAATTCCTTGAGCTTCTAAATCCAAAGCAATTTTCTTAGTCGTCGTCGTCTTTCCACTACTAGAAGGACCAGCAACCATAATATACTTCTTACCAAGTTCTAAAGTTCTCCTCGTAATCTCATGAATCTTACTATCAAAATTAACTTCACTCATTCTAATAAGTTCTTTAATCTCACTACTACTTACTTTCTTATTAACTTGATAAACATAAGGAATACCTAAACGTTCTAACCATTTCTTTTCATTTTTAAAACATTCTATTATCTTTCCATAATGCACATACTCAGGGACTTCATTCTTACTCCTAGGATTAGGAAACATTAAAACAATTTCATTATCATTTAAATATACTAAATCATACTTTGATAAACATCTTGTTGAATAAGGCATCTCTCCATAATAATAATTAATATAATTTTCTAACTTATATAAAAGTACTACCTGATTAGTTATATTATGAATATTCCATGATTTTTCAATCTCACCCATTTTATAAAAATAATTATAAGCTTCTTTACTATCAACATTCAGCTTTCTAAAAGGCAAGTCTTCTAAAATTATCTTACTCATTTGCTCTCTTACTCTTTTAACATCATCCAAAGTAAATGCCCTATCGCCTACAACACTAGCGTGTATCCCTCTCATAATCGAATGATTAAAAACCACTTCAAATTCGTCTTTATATATATCTTTAAGTGCGGCTTCTAACACAAACTTCAACCCGGCTTGATACATCTTATACCCTGCTAAATCATTAACGTCAAAGAAATTAATTGTTGTATCTCTTTTTAGACTAGTATTAAAATCCATGATTTCATTATTAATCTTGACCCCAATTATTTTATTTCTAATATTTTCTGGTAAAAGGCCTATAATATCAATTATCTTCGTATTAACGGCTACTTCTAATTGTTTACCATTATTTATCGTAATTGTTAATTTATCTTTCATTCTTAACATGCCCCTTATCTTAAATAAATTATATCAAAAATCATTTACTATGTCATTATCTACTTTAATTAGACATTCTTTTTATGTATATATTTAATTTTTGCATCTACAATAATATTAGGTGAAACATATGAATATTATTCCAACAGTTATTGAAAAAAGTTTTAATAAGGAAGTTGCTTTTGATTTATATTCTCGTCTTTTAAAAGACCGCATTATTTTTGTTAGTGGTGAAATAACCGATGAATCTGCCAACATTATTGTCAGTGAGCTATTATATCTAGATTCCTTAAGTCATGATGAGATTAATCTTTACATCAATTCTCCAGGTGGTTCTATAAGTGCTGGCATGGCTATTTTTGATACTATGAACTTTATTGAAAGTGATGTTCGTACTACAGTCATTGGTATGGCCGCATCAATGGCTGCTATTCTAGCCAGCAACGGCACTAAAGGTAAGCGTTGTATCTTAGAAAATAGTGAGGTTATGATTCACCAACCCTTAGGTGGTGTCCAAGGTCAAGCTACTGAAATTAATATCGTAGCTAACCGTATCCTAAAACTTCGTCAAAAACTAAACAAAATTCTTGCTAAAAATACTGGCCAAAAACTATCTAAAATTGAAATTGATACCGAACGAGATACCTACCTATCTAGTATCGAAGCCAAAAAATATGGTCTTATAGACATCATTCTATAAGACCTTTTATTTACTTGCTAATTTTTCTAAAGCTAAATGCATCATACTCATATCCACAACCACAACTGGGCACAAAGCATCTTTAATTATCTTAATATCTTCACTATCATTATTCTTACATAAATTAGCCAAAACAATCTTAATTTTATCAATTAAATCATTATTTTTAATATCCTCAACATAAACATCATTATCCCTTAAACAAGCATCCATATCAAAATGAAAAGCATTACTTAAGAAATTCAAAAAACTTTGCATTAACAAATCATAAGTCTTTCTAGTTTCATTAAGCTTACTATCAACACTCATATTACCTTGTCTTAATAAATCTATATAACTATTGTATAATTTTTGCAATTTATCTATTTTTTCAAAGTATAATACTAAAGACTTTTAATTTTCTATATTTTTATCTTCCATAAACTAACACTCTTCCTACTATCATTACTATAGTATCATGAACTTAAATAATTTGTCATAAAAAAATGTCAACTTTATTTTAATTGACACTTTCTATACTATCTTCTTGAATGACTTTGTTCAGTTTCTGGGGTTATATTATAGCGATTCATTTGTACTATATCTTCTTTTAATTCTTCTAACGATTTTTTATCCTTAGCTTTATAATACATTGAAGCTAAATCTTGACTCTCATGTCCAGTAACTTCCCCAGCCGAAATAAATTGGTCTTTTAAAATTTCGTCATTCATTTCTGATTTCATATTAAAATATTCTTCGTCCATAATAGCCTCCTACACCCTTATATTACCACATATCACTAAAAATATTCTAAAATCATCTAGTACTTTACACTTCCTTTTGGCTTTCTTTATCATGATTTTTCTTAACTAATTCTTTTATCTTTCTAAAATAATGATTTATTCCTGATTTTCCAACCGGCTTACCCGTTTCTTGGCTAACTATATCCGCTAGTTCCTGATAAGAAGTCTCCGGATACTTCAAGCGATAACTAATAACCTCTTGAATTCGCTCATCAAGTAAAGGTATTAAATCATGACTTTGTAAATACTTAATATCCTCTAATTGTTTTAACCCCGTTTGAATAGTCTTCTCTTGATTAGCAATCTCACAATTATTCAACCTATTAACCATATTTTTATGATCTCTATATATCCTTATATCTTCAAAAAAGAACATCGAATTAGTCGCATTAAACATCTTTAATAAATCACTAATCATATCCGCTGACTTTACATATACCATATAACTAGTCTTTCTCTTCAAAATTTTTGATACCACATTAACTTTCTTCAAAATTCTAACTACATACATAGCTTCCATCTTAGTATGAATACTAAATTCTAAATGATATCCCGTTGTCTGAGGATTACTTATACTACCTGTTGCTAAAAAAAGTCCCCTTAAAAATGCAATTACTTCCTCCTCACTATCTAAGAAAAATTCTTCCGGTAACACCTTTCTCTTATTTTTATATATATTTAATTTTTCTAAAATACCATCTACATTTTCTTTAATACTTAACATATAAATTTGTTTTACTCTAAATCTTTTTTGAACGCGAACCATTATATTCGGTTTAACATTAAATAAAGTTTTTAATAATTTATATATTCTTCTTGCCACCGAAGCATTTTCCATTGTTAATAATATCTCGTCTTTGCTTATCGTTCCGTCAAATCTAATAAATGCTGATAACTCGGTTAAAGCATCAATACTATTAGGTTCAATTTTAGATATTTCATCTTTAACTTGCATAGTAAAAGTCATAAAAATCACCTTTTATAAGGATACCAAACTTTTGCCCATTTTTCTACCCCAAGAAAAAAGAATAGTCTAGCTATTCCTCTACCGGTTCCGTTGAATACCAATAATAGTTACCATTATAGTCTTCTTTAAATACTGACTTATACTTTCTTGCATGTTTTTTATATTCATTAAGTGGTAAGTTATTTAAATATGTTTCTATATCATCAGTATCTATTGTAACTGAATCATCAAGTATAAAATCATAAGTATATATCATTATTGTATCATCACTCTTCGAAGCACTGGCAAATCTCATATTACCACCGCCAAAAATATAACCACCATCCATAGCAATACATAATAAATCATTATTTCTTACAAAACATGTATTAATATCAAATGGATCTTCTTTAAGCTCTAAAGTTTTATCCAATTCAAATACTCTTTTATACATAATATTAAGACTATCATAATTAATATCATAAATATAATGTGTTGGATAATCAGCATACTCTGCTTCTAAAAACTTATCAATAGATGAATACATATTAACATCTTTCTTATTCGCATCATTAAGTGCAGAATAAGTTGCATTGGTAACTTCATCAGGATTTAACTGTTGCCATACTAAAGCATTCTTAAATTCATTATCTAAATCTTTAAATAACACTTTACTATTCTTAAAAAATTGATTAGGTATTCTATTATCTCCAAAAGTTGCCAATATATTATATAAAGGCTCAACCTCATCTTCAGTAAGTTCTCTACTAGGCTTATCATCCACTACAATATCATCACATTTAGGTTTCTCATTTAAAACCACGACATACCGATAAGATAAATATCCCATAGCGCCAGCTAATAAAACAATAACCCCAATTAAAACTTTATTTACTTTACTCTTCATACAACACCCTTTATCCTTATATATATAATAACATACTTTAACAACATTCAAAAGAAAAATCTCCATACAAGGAACACAACACGAAAAAAGCGTTACCAAGTCCCTATTTATAAGGCTTAACAGGATTTTACTGCAAAACAAAGATTACTAAAAAAAATATGATATTTCTACCATATTTTATAAACTACGATTATACCACATAACTCCCTTAGCCGGATAACCATTTGGTTTTATCGCCTTAGCATTCAATAAACTAAATGCTTGATAATCTACCATATAATAGCCACGTGATATTTGATAATGTAAATGAGGCCCCGTTGAACATCTATCCCAACTCCAAGTTTGAGGTCCACCCCCAACAGTGCCAATTTGAGTAGTTATATTAACTTGTTGTCCAGTTTTAACATTATAAGATAATAAATGTCCATAAGTTAGCGTATATCTCTTACCACCAACCATAACATGGATATAAACAATATTACCACCACAAGACTTTTTACCATTTCTCCTAGTAACAGCCTTACCATCAACTACACCAGCAACCACCCCATTAGCAGTCGCATATACTGGCGTACCTTCCGTATTACCACCAATATCAATACCATAGTGAACATCACTAGAACGCGCCCCAAATGGTGAATTAATTCTTCCCTTAGTCGTTGGTTTTACCCAACCATTAGAAGAGTTAATATCTAAGCAAGTTGACACTGGCTGAGTCTCTGTTGGACATATCTTCTTATAAAAGTTAATCAACGTTTGCATATTTTCTATCTTTGATTCTGCATCTTCTTGAATATCATTAATCTCATTTAAATGATCCCCCAAAGTTTCAATCGCTTCACTAGATTTCTTTATCGCCACATCTAACTCTACATTCTTATTAGCTAAATCAACTTTTAATTGCTCATTCTCTTTAATCAAATTATCTAACTCCACAACCTTATTATTATAGTAATCAGTTATTTGATTTACTGCTTGAACTCGCATAATTAAATCAGTTGTTGTCGAAGCCCCAATAATATATTCCATATAAGCATTCTGATTATTAGACATTTGATAATACTTTAGCAAAGTCTCCATTTCACTCTTCGAGCGTTCAATCCGATCATTAGAATCAGTAATCTTTTCTTCGGCTTCGGCAACCTCACCAACGATCTTATCTTTCTCTTGGTTAGCACTAACTATATTACTTTTATTTTGATTAATCTCACTTTGCGTTTGTTTTTTTTCTTTAATCGCACTTTCTTGTTGAGCCTTAAACTTAGCCAGTTCCTCACGCATCTGTTTTATCGTCATATTTTGTTCACTAGCGGCATATACCGCAATTGGTTCTAAAAAATATGGTATTAAAAACAAACCACTAAGAATAATTCTAAAACTATAATTAATTACTTTTCTCATATTTTTAAATACTTTCTAACAGCGCGTCCACTACCAAACATACCAACAATACCACCAAGTATTGCTAGTACTCCTGATATATACCATACAAGACTCATCGGTTTAATAAGCTCAATCAAATGAGAAAATAAATATCCATCAAAATGATCATAAAACAAAATATAACCATAAATTGTAACTATTATTGGAATAACAGAACCAATAAGCCCTAGAAAGAAGCCTTCAATAATAAATGGTTGCTTAATAACAAAATTACTAGTGCCAACTAAACGCATAATTTCAATTTCACTTTTTCTTGAAAATATCGTTAATTTAATCGTATTACTAATTAAGAATGCCGTTACTAAAATTAACGCTAATACCACAACAACTGTTGCTTTCTTAACAATATCAAATATAGCAATCATTTTATCAACAGTCTCTTCACCATACTGAGCACTCTTAACCCCGTCATAATTTCTAATAATACTAGCTACATACGAAATACTATTGATATCTTTAACTTTAACAATAACCGAATCAAGTAATGGATTATCTTCTAAATAACTTAATGTTGCATCAAGTTCACTTGAATAACTTTGTATTTCCTTCTTCCATTCTTCTTTTGTTTTCAAAGTAGCTTTTTCTACTCCGTCAAGACCAGATATATTACTATATATTTCATTTTCCGTCTCTGTACTTACATCTTCATTCAAATAAACAACTATTGATAATTCATCTTCTAACGTTTTCGTAAAATTATTAACATTAGCGGTTATAACCATCGATAGAGCCACTAAAATCAAAGTGATCGTAATACAAGTTATAGCGGCCAAGGAAAGACTAAAATTTCTAACAACACTTCTAAATGCATCGCGTACATTTCTTACAAAAATTCTAATTATTTTCATGAACCTTATAACTTCCTTTCTCTACATCGCTAACCTTTACACCATTTTCAATGGTAATAACACGTTTCTTCATCCGGTTAACAATATCCTTATCATGAGTTGCCATTACAACTGTAGTGCCTAAATCTTTATTAATGTCATTTATAACGTCCATAATTTCCTTAGAAGTATCGGGATCCAAATTTCCGGTCGGTTCATCACATATCAATAATTTTGGTTGATTTACTATTGCTCTTGCAATACATACACGCTGCTGCTCTCCACCAGAAAGCTCTCTTGGAAAAGACCTGGTCTTTTCTTTCAAACCAACTCGTTCTAGCGCCTTTAATACTCGCGGTTTAATCTCACTAGATTTCATACCTATTGCTTCTAACCCAAAGGCTACATTTTCATATACATTAAGCTTTGGTAACAATTTAAAATCTTGGAATACCACTCCTAATTTTCTTCTTAACTTATATACTTTACCATTTCTTAACTTAGAAACATTTATCCCCCCAACAAAAACTTCTCCTCTTGTTGGTTTCTCCTCTCGATAAAGCATTTTTATCAAAGTAGATTTCCCTGAAGCAGTCGCTCCAATAACAAAGACAAATTCGCCTTTCTTAATCTCTAAGTTTAAATCGGCAATGGCTGTAACTCCATTTTTGTACACTTTGGAGCAATTTTTAATTTCAATAAACTTCATTTAATACCACCTTACCATTATTATCATAACACAAAAAAAAGAAGATTTCATCTCCAATAATAGGAAATTCTTCTTCTTTACGTTGACTAAATAGGTAAAAATGTATTTTTTTCTTTTTTAACCCCACCACTAACTTCATAACAATCTGTTATAACAAAGAAAGCATCAGGATCAATTGCTAGTATCATTTCTCTAAAAGCATAATATTCTCTTGTTGGCACTACTACCATAAGCATTTTTCTTGGTGTTAATTTAAAGCCACCTTCAGTATGAATTATTGTCATACCACTTTCTAAATCATCTAAAACAAACTTTTTAATCTTAGCAGTCTTCTTAGAATAGATAAAGAACATCTTACTATTAGATATTCCTATCAATATTTTATCAGTTATATTAGCACAAACAACATTTAAAATTATTGAATATATTACCGAAGGAATTCCTAAAACTAAGCCTCCTAATAAAACTATTATCACATTTTCTATTAACTGACTTGTTCCCTCTGTTAACCTTTGAAACTTACTAATCATTTTCATAATTAAATCGCCACCGCCAGTTGTAAAACCAGCTTTATAAATCAAACCATTTCCTACACCAATTATTCCCCCACATAAAATAATAGTAATCAAAATATTTTGAAATTTAAAATGTGGACTTAGAAATGTTGCTAAAGGCTCCACTAACATTATTGCCACCGGATACAATATAGCACCAACTACACTTCGCATCACCTGCTCTTTATCTAGGGCAAAATAACTAATTATAAGAAGAATAACACTACTTTCTAAGATAAATACCGATGGTTTTAACCCAAATAGTTCTTTAAAAATAATTGCCAGCCCACTAGTACCCCCAATATTAAAATTATTAGGAACCACTAATAGGTTATAATTTAGAGCTAACAAAAAAACACCACATAAAAACGAAACAATTCTTTGAACTAAATTTCTCTTTAATATCTCTTTCTTTAAGGTTTCAAATGTCATATCCATAGCAACACCTACTATACTAAGTATACTATATTTTAACTCTTTTGCATATATTTAATCGAGGTGAAAATTTTAAATGAATGGAACATATTATCAAAATCCGACTTTTCCCCAAAATAACAATAACTTTGAAACACCAATAACTAATAAAACTCCTCCAGGAAATATTAGTTCAATGCCAATGGAACAAAGTTACATTGAAAACATCTTACGTTTAAATAAAGGAAAAATGGTTAAAGCATACGTCAGTTTCCCAGACTCAACCGAATGGCGTAATAAAATATTTGCTGGTCGTATCGAAGAAGCTGGCCGCGACCACTTAATAATCAGTAATCCCAATACTGGAGAATGGGACTTAATCTTAATGATTTACTTAAATTATGTTACATTTGATGAGCGCATTAACTACTCTCATGATTATTCGGAAAAAACTTTCTAGAGCGTTATGCTCTTTTTATTTTAAGTAATTTATTAACTTTGGTATTTCTAACCCTAAAACCGTTTTCTCCCCATGCCCAGGATAAACATCTATATCTTTGGGATAATTAACCATTTTTTCTAAAGAATTTAGCATATCTTCATAAGAACCAGTTGGCAAATCCATTCTCCCCATTGTTCCTTGAAATATAAAATCTCCCGTAAACATCGCCTTATCGTCTTTAAAATAAAAAGTTAAAGAATCTTTAGTATGACCAGGTGTCTCTATTACTTCAATATTCCAACCTATATTTGCCAAATCATTTTCTTTAGTAATATTATATTTTTCTTTCATTTTATCTAATGCACCCACATGGTCAAAGTGATGATGCGTAACTAGTATTCCTACTACCGTTTTAGTAATATTTTCACTTATTCTAATTGCTTCATCTCCTGGATCAATAATTATACACTCATTATTTTTCTCTACTATATAACAATTTTCTTCTAATTCGCCTACTACTATTCTTTTGATTTTCATAATTAAACAACCAACCTTTCATACCAATAAAATAACCTAAATAAATTAAAAAAGCAATAACCTATATTAATGGTTACTACTTTATTAATAACAATATAACTTTATACCCAATTATGGCTATTTCTAAAGAAACAATACCTGTAGCAAGCTGCAAAATAGCTATCTTTAAAATAAAATACCCCAACACTTTCATTTTAGATATGCCAACAACCTCATACATAAAATTATTTTTCTTATCATTCATGTAAATATTAAAAATAGAAAGAAAAAGCAAAATAATAAATACTATTATACATAATACAATAAAAACATTAAGTAAATTAATAATTCCTTCAAAATTAGCCATAGCTGCTCTAGAATTAAAAATAACTGTATTTCCTATCATTTCCTTATTCATATTCATTAAAATACTATTACTTTTTAGCCAGTTCTTCAAAGTAAATATCTTTATTAAACTACTATTCTCTTCCCCCAATATTTTATTAAACTGTTCGCTATTTACTGAATAAAATCTAAAGTTATACTTATCTTCTTGCTTATTTTTAACAACAAACAAATTTAAGTATTTTCCATAGTTAAAATCTAATGTATCATTAACATTCAAATCTTCACTATAACTAGGAACGACTATTTCATTATTCTTTAAACTATCATCTTTAATAAAAATATACTCCTGATTATCAGCATTAACTAAACATCCATCTTCAATATTATCAACATCTTTAAAGTGTTTAAGAATTTCAAAGTCTTGTTCATTATCTATATAAACATAAGAATTCTTATTTGCTGCATTATTTAGCCCTATATAATAGCACTTAAATAAAAGCAAAATAAACATTATAAAATAAATTGAAGTAAATATAATTATATAGTTTTTTGTTGTTTTTCTTCTGAAAAAAGATTTCAATATTAGCATAATTCACCTTTTAACAATCTACTAGTATTTCTTTTTAAAATATTAGTAACTAGCCTTCTATTTACATACACTATAAATAACAAAAGAACTCCAAAATACATACTAATAAACAATACTGGTACAACAACACTTACACTATTATAAACAAATTCATATAATAAGGTTCTAATTAATATTTGCAAAACTATGTAGTAAATTACAAAACTAAATATAAAACTTATTCCATAAACTATAATATTTTCCCAAATATCTAAATTTAATATTAGTTTATTTTCAAACCCAACCGCACTTTGTATTCCATAAACTCTTAATTTTTCCTTAGTCTTTTTAACTATAAAATTATATATAATATTTATACAAACTATTAAAACTATCAAACATATTAAAAGTGGTATATAAATATATATGAATATAGATTGATTATCTAATACAAAATAATTTTCTACATTATATCCAAGTTCAATTAACTTACTTTTAACTTTAGAAAGATTATCTAATTTATCAACTAATACCATTAATCCTTCATACTCATAGTAATCTTCTATTTCATTACCTTCATTATCAACCCCATAACCAATACCACTATATGGTGAAGCAAGTTTATCATAATCTTTAATATTTACCAAACAAGTATTAATCGAATTAAGTGATTCGTTTTGGTTATAAGTTCCAACAATCTCAAATTGATAATTTTGTTCACCTGATTCTGACTTAATCTCTACTTTTTTCCCTATATAATCAAAGCCATTCAACACTTTTGAATAAACAATACCCATATCAAAGTTATCAGCATCACTACTCAATGCTAAAGAATGGGGATAAAATTTTTTAGGACATATTATTTTACCTTCTTCCAAAGTATTTTCATCATAACTTGATTTAATATTTCGCCCTGAAATTAGCGGAAAAATTTGAATAGAGCCTTTTAAATCGTCTACATCAAAATCTTTAACTTTAACAATTGAGCCATTCAAATACTTAGTACTTCCTACAAATGTAACATTTTCAATTGAACTAACTTTCAAAATATCATCATTAATATTATCTTCTTTTTGATTTATCGTTAAAGTCCTGTATTCATAATTCTTATTTATAAGATTATTTTTATAGTTAAATATAGTCCAAGTAATCGTCAATCCAAAGAAAGATATAAGAAGTAAAAACATCAGAATAATCATCATTACTATATTTCTTTTTTGTAATATTTTTCTTTTTAAGTACCAACTCATATTACTTCACCAATTTTCCATTAGCGATTTTAATAATCTTATCGGCATAGCTTTTTACTTCATTACTATGGGAAACAACAATTACACATTTACCTTCTTTGCTTAAATCCTTCAAAATTTGAAATATCATTTTTTCATTATCTTCATCTAAATTTCCCGTTGGTTCATCCGCTAATATAATCTTAGGATTATTAATTAATGCCCTAGCAATTGCTACTCTTTGCTTCTCACCACCACTTAACTGACTAGGAAAATGATTTTTTCTATCTACTATTCCCACTTTAGTTAAAGCCTCTATTACCATCTCATTTTTCGTTTCTTTACTTAATTCTTTATGAGTAATCAGCGGTAACATTACATTTTCATACACATTTAAATATTCATCTAAATAAAAATCTTGAAACACAAATCCAACATAATCACGACGTATCTTAGATATTTTATTATTATCAAAATCTTTAACCTCTTCACCATTTATCAAGTAAGTACCACTATCAAAGCTTTCCAATAACCCTAAAATACTTATTAAGGTTGTCTTACCACTACCAGAATGACCCATTATTCCATAAAAATTATTCATTTCAAAAGTATAGGATACATCATTTAAAGCCATAACTTTTTCGTTTTTAACCACATATACTTTTTTTACATTTTTAAGTTCCAACATTATATCAACTCATTTCTACTATAAGTTTAACAATATTTTTCTAAATTCTCAACTCTCATGTAAAACAATAAAATAAATAATTTCAATTTTAGAAAACTATGTTATAATTTATTTAGAATATGAGGTGTTTTTAATGGGACTAATATATGCACTACTCCTAATTTTAATCCTAGCCTGTGTTATAGGCATTATCTATATTATTTATTTTAACAAACTACAAGACTGTAAAGTTAAAATTGATGAAGCTGAAAGTATAATTGACGAAGCTTTAAGAGCTAAATATGATACTTTAATAAAAACTACTAATATCATAAAATCAAGTATTGATGATAACAAAATTAATTTCAAAGACCTTGAAAGTCTTAAAGAAGAAAATATTTCTAACTTTGATTTAGAACGTAAACTAAATGACTCAATAATCTTAATTGATAAAATCAAAGAAGACTATAAAGAACAAACCGATACTAAAGATTTAAGAAGCTTAAATAATGAAATAAAAAGAGCTGATGAAAAAATATCAGCTGCTAAAAAGTATTATAATAAATACGTATCTATTTCTAATGAATTAGTTAGAAAGTTTCCTTCCAACATTATTGCCAAACTTCATGGTATTACCATTAAAAATTTCTTCGATGGTAAAGACATGAACGACGATATCTTAGATGATTTTAAGTTCTAGATTATTTCTAGTTCTTTTTTTATAACTGCCAATCAACAGGTTCAACCCTGCCAATCAACAGGTTCAATCCCATTCTTCTTTAAAAAATCATTTGTTTTAGAAAATGGTTTACTTCCAAAAAAGCCATAACGACACGAGAATGGTGATGGATGAGCACTAGTTAAAACCAAATGGTGCGGATTTGTTATATAAACTGCCTTTGATTTAGCAAAATTGCCCCATAAAATAAACACCACCGGTTCTTTTCTTGCATTTAATTTCTTTATTATATAATCAGTCAATGGCTCCCAACCAATATTTTTATGCGACGCAGGTGTATCTTTCTTTACCGTAAGAACGCTATTTAAAAGTAATACACCCTCATTAGCCCATTTCGTTAAGTCTCCACATACTGGTTCAATTATCCCAATATCATCATAAATTTCTTTATAAATATTTTTCAAACTTGGTGGTAACTTAATTCCTTTATGTACCGAGAAAGATAACCCCATAGCTTCTCCTTCACCATGATATGGATCTTGCCCCATTATAACAACCTTAACTTTATTATATGGAGTTAATTTCAAAGCCCTAAAAATATCTTCCTTAGAAGGATATATAGTTTCTTTATCATATAAACTTAATACATGATTATATATCTTTTGAAAATTAGGACTATTCCATATTACTTCTAGTTCCTTATCCCAATCATTTCCTATCATATAAATACCTTCTTTCTAAACAATTGTATCAAAAAAGTGCCCTAAAAGCACCTATTTATGATATGTTTCATTATTATTTATTTTAAAAGTACGATATATCTGTTCTAATAATATTCCTCTAAATAATCCATGGGGAAAAGTCATTTTTGACATCGATACAAGTAAATTAGCGCGTTTTTTAATATCATCAGCTAACCCATAAGATCCACCAATAACAAAATCTATCGTTCCATAACTATTAAATGTATTATCAATTAACTTAGCCATTCCAACTGAATCATACATCTTTCCTTCCAAAGCCATAGCTATTACAAAATCATTTGGTTTTATATATTTACTAAGTAATATCGCTTCTTGTTCCATATTAGAATCTTTAACTTCAATAATCTCCATTTTATGATATCTACTTATCCTTTTAGCATAATCATTTATAAGTTCATTTAAATAACTCTCTTTAATCTTTCCTACACATAATATTTGAATCATAAAGTTATTACCTCAGACTTTTCTTTCTGACTAGCACATTTAATATCATCAAAATCTACATTATATTCTTTAAATACATTATGAATTGTATCCATAGCAGCTTCCGGAGTATTATTATGTTCCGATAAGTGCATTAGAATTATTTTCTTCGTATCCACTCCAACCAATTTTGCCAAATACAACGAAGCATCTTTATTAGATAAATGTCCATAAGGTCCAACAACCCTTGATTTCAACCATTTAGGATAACTCCCATTAATAAGCATTTCAATATCATGATTACTTTCAAACAAATACACTGACTTACCTCTAAGTTTAGGAAAATACTTTTGATTTAAATACCCTGTATCTGTTAAATACACCACTGACTTACCACATTCACTTAAGATAAATCCTTTCGAATCTTTAGTATCATGACTAGTCTTAATTACTTCTACTTTTAAAGTATCAACATAAATATCATCATCGTATAACACTAAATTATCATAAGTTTTGATTTTATGTTCCGCTGGTAACTCATCTATCATTCCTCTTGTCATATAAACTTTAGCATGATACTTCTTAATAAATTGTTCTAAAGCCTTAATATGATCATCATGAATATGCGAAATAAACACCATATCAATATCATCAATTAATACTTCTAATTCTAATAATTTTTCTTTTATATACTTTACATTAGTGCCTATATCTAAAAGAAGCTTATGCTGATTAGTCTCAACATAAGTTACATTTCCTTTAGACCCACTGGCTAATACACAAACTTTCATTATTTTAACACCGTAAGTGGATCCAGCCACTTATACCCTTCTATTGAATAAGGTTTACCCATTGATATACTAATATGTAAATGGGTTCCTGTAACTTGTCCCGTATTACCCATAGTACCAATTTTTTGCTTTCTACTAACTTGGTCTCCGGCGCTTACTAAAGTTGAATTTAAGTGAGCATACATTGAATATAGACCATTTGGATGCTTAATTATAATAGCGATACCACCACTTGAACCAGCAACACCACGACCAGACGCAATAACTTCACCATCACCAATAGAATAAATTGGTGAACCAAGACCAGTACCAGTAATATCAACACCTTCATGAGCGGTACGATTAAATAAGTAACGTTTTCCAAATGGCGACGAAATAGTATAAGGATAATTTGTTGGCCAAGCCCATTCAGAACCATCATCAACCCAATATCCAATATTACCACTAGTTGTTTTCTTACCACGAATCACTTTTTCTGTAACCATATTTTTAATTACATAAGAATTTGCCGTATCTACAACAGCACCTTGGTTAGCATCACCATTTATAATCTGCGTTGTCGTAGCAACTCTTTGAATACCATTAACTCCCGCTCTTTCAATCTTCTTATAAGAAGTTAATTTATCATAATCATATGTTGTTTCCGTTTCATACTTTATAGTAACATCTTCTACCTTATAAACATCGTAAACCAATGTTAACTGAGGATTAATCAAAGATATAATAACCTGGTCGCCCTCACCTAATAAGTCATTTTCATCTTTATATTGCGAGTTAGCAACTAGAAATTCCGAAACATTCAACTCATTAGCATCCGCAATCGACGCTATCGTATCACCCGGTTTTACCGTATATTCTTCATACTTAGCATTCTCTCCAAATAATAAAAACTTACTTAGTTCATCAACATCTGTATAAATCTTTTCCTCAGTACTTATATAAGTCTCTTTAATTGAAATATTCTCTTTAAAATAAATATTTAAAATCTTTTGACCCGTACCTTCTATTTCCGCTTGTTTATTATTAATATAATTATTATATTCTTCTTCACTAATAAATGACTTAATTACTTTATTTATTGCATCTTCAAATACTTGTTTATCTAAGACATTTATTCTAAATAACGTTTTAGCATCTTCTGTATCAGTACCTGCAGACATTACCGTAATTGTATAACCCTTAATTGTAAAATCTTTTGAATCTTTTATCTTATTATATATATCATCAACCGTAGTTATATCATCATCATAAGTAATATACTTAGCTATTGAAAACCCATTCGGGGGATATACCTGGTCAACATTATAAGTCTCTTTAATACTAGATTGTTCTTGATTTATTAAAGCATATAACTCTTCCTGATTATCTATAAGTCCAATCTTTTCCCCATCTAAGTATATTTGATATACTTCTCTAGCTACATCTTGATAATTCTTATGCCAGCCAATTAAAAATATAAACACACTCGCAATCAATGTTGTCAAAATCGTAATCGTTTTTGATTTTTTACTCATTAATATTCTCCTTCTTCTTTTATCGAAATATAATTTTTAAAATTCATCATTGTTGGTTCAAATAAGACAGTAAATTTACCAGTACCACCTTTACGATGTTTAGCAATAATAATATCTGTTTCTGCATTATCATTTTTTCCTAGTTGTTCTTTAGCTTTATAATAATCTTTTCTATTTATAAACATTACTATATCGGCATCCTGTTCGATAGAACCTGATTCTCTTAAATCGGCAAGCATTGGTTCATTGTTTTCTCTTTTTTCCGCATTACGTGAAAGCTGCGCTAACGCTATTACTGGAACTTTTAATTCCATAGCCATTGTCTTTATCGAACGAGAAATATCTGAAACTTCTTGTTGTCTTGAATCCGGTCTTTTTCCCCCTAAAGTAAGAAGCTGTAAGTAATCTATTATAACAAGTCCTAATCCTTCAGGTTTTGAAGCCAAGCGACGACACTTAGCTCTAATATCACTTGATGTAATACCCGCATTATCTTCAATATACATATTTGTATCAGCAAGCTGACTCATAGCTTCATTATATTTTTTCCAATCAGTTTGCATCATTTGACCATTTTGTAACTTCTTACCTTCAATGCCACCTAAAGCACTAAGCATACGATTAACTAATTGTTCCTTAGACATTTCCAAGTTGAATATGGCAATAGCTTTTTTCGTTGTCATTGCAGCATGGGTCGCAATATTTAACGCAAAGGCTGTTTTTCCCATACCGGGACGAGCCGCAATAACTATCATTTCACCTTCATGTAAACCACTAGTGGCTTTATCTAAATCAATAAAACCAGTCTCTAACCCCGATATCGTTGATTTATTTTGAGCTAAATATTCTAATTGCTCTTGTGCACTTCTTAATGCCTCACTAATAGGAACAAACTCACTAGTTTGACGAGACCTTACAACATCTAAAATATTCTTTTCAGCTGTATCAAGTAATGAAGTAACATTATCTTCTTCCTCATAAGCCTCCGTAACAATATCAGTCGCTGTATTAATTAAATTTCTAACAATAGCTTTCTCTTTAATAATATTTATATAATAATCTAAGTTAGCTGCTGTAGCTACCGAATCAATAACCTCAGTTAAATATTCAATTCCCCCAACAGCAGAAAAATTCTTCGTTTTATCTAATTCATCACTAACCGTAGTTACATCTATGGCAATACTTTGTTCATGTAAACTCTTAATAGCTTGAAAAAGCTTTTTATTTCTATCATCATAAAACATATCTTCATTTACTTCTTCAACTATCTTACTAATAAGTTTATCATCCAAAAATGCCACCCCTAAGACTGACATTTCAGCTTCTAAATTTTGTGGCATCTTTCTTGCCATATTAATCACCTACTTTGCTAATGTTACTCTTATTTTAAATTTAACTTTTTTATGTAGTTCAATCTCTACCATATGATCCCCTAAAGTATCTAAAGGATATTCTATCTTTATTTGTTTTTTATCAACATTATATCCTTTCTTCTTCAAGTCATCACTTATTTGTTTCGAAGAAACATTTCCAAAAACTTTATCCATTGTACCAGTTTTAACCTTAAAGATAAATCTTTCTTTTAATATTTTATCTTTCATTTCATTCATATCTTTAATTAATTGTTCTTCATCTTTTTTTCTTTTGTCAAGTTCTTTATTAAGTAACTCTTTTGATTTAGTTGATGCCGCTACTGCAAGATTATTTTTAATCAAGAAATTCATTGCATAGCCATCACTTACATCTATTATATCATCCTTCTTACCTTGTTTTTTTACATCTTTTAATAGTATAACTTTCATAGTTACCTCCACTTCTTTTGCTTTTTTATTATACCAAATTACAAAGAAAAAAGATACCCTAAGGTACTTTTTAATATTTTACCCAAAACATGAGTATATTTTTTACAATTTAATGCATCATCTAATTTCAACTAATAGCTTATTAATTTTAGAACAAAGTAGCAAGTCTAAAATCGCAATTACAAGCATTAAAAATATTGCATAAACAACATCATATCTTAATAATATTATTGTTATAATCACGCTTATTAAAAACTTACCTAACTTAAGCGACAATGTCAAATAATTAATGACTTTTTCTTGCTGAGCTACATCGCAATTATCTAGTACCATCGTCCTAATATAATTTTGCAACGGGTCTCTTAAGGCTAAAAATGTAAAGAAGCCAATAGCAATTAACCCAATACCAATTACTTTTAAAGGGATAAAATTGCCTATAATTATTATAAAATCAGCTAAAGCAAGCATTATTATTAATTTACTTAAAACATTCTTATCATTTTTCTTTAACAATTTAGGAAATAAATAATTTGAAAATACTCTTACAACCCTTGAAATCGCAATTATTAAAGATAAAATTAACGCAACTTGGGAAGAACTTATTATCTCATTCATATTATACAGTAATAACAATTTACTATTAGACTGTCCTAAATCTATTATTGAATACGAAAATGCAAATAATATAAATAAAAGCATTACTAATTTTGAAGCTTTAAAAGATTTTTTACTTTTCTTCTTTTGTTTAAGTTCTTCAGTTTTTGGAACTTCATATAAAAAATTTGAAAATATCATATTGCAAAAGCAAAATGCAGTACATAAAATCATTGGTAAATAATTATTTAAATTAAAAATAACACCAGCTACAAAGGAAATAGCCATAGTTGTTATTGAATAAACCATACTTGCTTTACTTTGATAATCTAAAAATTCTTTTTCCTGTTTCATGTACTTAAGATTGTTTTTCAAAATAACACTATCCATATTCTTAAATAAAAATGCTAATTCATATAAACTTTCACCAATTATAATTAGATAATATTGCTTAGAAAAAGTTATTACAAACGATCCCAAAAACAATAATACAGTACCTAATTTAACAGAATTAATATTCCCTATTTTTTTTATAATTTTATACGACAATGGTTGAAACAATATAGTCGAAACAAGGCCAAAAGAAACTAAAGAACTTATCTGAGCACTAGTAAAACCTTTAACATTCGTTAAAAACAAAGTATTAATAGCAGCCCAAAATAGCAAATCAGCAGTTAGCCCAGAAAATAATGGAAATAATTTATTGCTTCTTATAACTTTTTTCTCTTCAACACCCATACAAAAACCTCATGATTAATATAACACAAAATAATGAAGACTCAACAAAAAATACCCAAATGGGTATTAAAACATTAATTAGTCTTTAACATATGGAATTAAAGCCATAAATCTTGCATATTTAACTTGTTGTGCAATATGTCTTTGATGTTTTGCACAAGCACCAGTCATTCTACGATTCATAATTTTTCCTTTTTCAGTAATATATTTAGAAATAATATTTACATCTTTATAATCGATAGATTTACCAGCACACATTTGACAAATTTTCTTTTTCTTACGATAAAATTCTGCCATAATTACTTAATCTCCTCTCTTTTTAGAAAGGTAAGTCATCATCTGATAACGCAACTTCAGAACCCATATTAGCATAAGGGTCTTCACTTAAATCAGTAGTTACAATATCATTAGACCCACCAAAATTGTTAGAACTCATACTATCATTAGTATTTGATACATTATTATAATTATTTGCAGCATAGCTACTTGATTCACTAGAAGTACTACGACCTCCTAAGAAAGATACATTATCAGCAATAACTTCTGTAACATATCTCTTAGTACCATCTTGTGCATCATAATTTCTAGTTTGAATTCTACCATCAACAGCAACTTGAGAACCTTTAGTACAATACTTAGCTATATTTTCAGCTTGCTTTCTCCATGCAACACAGTTAATAAAATCAGCTTCTCTATCACCTTGTGCATTGGCATAATTTCTTTGAACAGCAATTGAAAATGATGTTGTAGCAACACCACTTGGAGTTGTACGCATTTCAGGGTCTCTTGTTAATCTTCCTATTAAAATTACTTTATTCATTTTCTACTCCTCATCTAATTTAATAACTAAATGTCTTAAAATAGATTCATCGATTGAAGCTTTACGGTCAAATTCCTTAACTACTTCTTTAGTTGCTTCAATAGTCATTACAAAATAATAACCACTAATTTCTTTTTTAATAGCGTAAGCTAATTTTCTTTCGCCCATTTCTTTAAAACTAACTACTTTGCCCTTTAAATCTTCAACAATTTTTTTCATATTGTTAGCAACTTCTTTAACTTGAGCTTCTTCCATAGTAGCTTTAACAATGAACATAATTTCATATTTATTCATTCTTCTACACCTCCCTTTGGTCTTATTCGGTATCTAAGTTATTTAGATACAAGGAGTAATTTCTTTACTCGTTTTGTATTATAACAAACATATTTTCAAATTACAACCACCTTTTCTTCAAAAGTTTACATAATTTATTCAGTTTTTATTATATATGGGGCATTTATCGTCTCAATTACTAAACCATTTTGATACTTACAATATATATTTCCAAATTAAAATCGCCCGCAGGCGATTTTTTTCTATACATTAAATCTAAATAATACAATATCTCCATCTTGCATTACATAATCTTTACCTTCAAGTCTCTTCTTACCAGCTTCTTGTACAGCCTTTTCACTACCATACTTTTCTAAATCATCAAAACTAGTAACTTCAGCCTTAATAAATCCTCTTTGAAAATCACTATGAATAATTCCTGCACATTCTGGTGCTTTCATTCCAATCTTAAAAGTCCATGCTCTACATTCATCTTTTCCTACCGTAAAGAAAGTTTGTAATCCAAGTAAGTTATAAGTCGCAAAAATAAGCTTATCTAATCCACTATTTTTAATGCCTAAATCATTTAAAAATTGTTTCTTATCATCATCATTCAATTCCGATAACTCAGACTCCATTTTTGCACACATGACAACAACCGAAGCTCCTTCTTTAGAAGCATATTCCTTAACCTTTTTCGTATAATCATTTTCACCCACAACGACATCATCTTCCGATACGTTAGCGACATAAATAATTGGTTTTAAAGTAATAAAGTTAAAGTTTTTAAGTTGTAATAACTCATCTTCGCTAAACTCTAAATGTCTTAGTGGAATATTATTTGTTAATGCATCAACACATTTTTTTAATACTTCATACTCTGCTACGGCATCTTTATCTTTCGTAGTTTCTGCTTTCTTTTGAATTTTACTAACTCTATTTTCTGCTATCTCCAAATCTGCTAGTATTAACTCTACATTAATTATTTCAATATCTCTAATTGGGTCAGTTTTTCCTTCAACATGAATAATATCTGCATCATCAAAACATCTTACAACCTCAACAATTGCATCAGTTTCTCTTATATGTGATAAAAACTTATTACCAAGTCCTTCACCAGAAGCAGCTCCTTTAACTAACCCTGCTATATCGGTAAATTCAAAAGTAGTTGGAATAGTTCTTTCTGGAACATATAAATTTTCTAAATATTCTAATCTACTATCTGGTACTGTAACTACCCCTACATTTGGGTCAATTGTCGCAAATGGATAATTCGCTGCTAATATATTTTTCTTTGTAATTGCATTAAATAATGTTGATTTTCCTACATTAGGTAATCCTACAATTCCTGCTTTTAATGCCATAATATCACGTCCTTACTAGACTATTATAATGAAAACCACCAAATTTAGCAACTAAAAAAAAGATAACCGCAGTTACCTTTCTAAATTGTTGGCGCTCCACTACCTAATGGAAGTCCAACTATATACCATAATATAAGTATTACTAGTAATAAAATACCAACCATATAACTATACTTTCTTTGATATTTCAAAGATCTAAATAACGTTATTGGTTCATCTCCTTGTTGATATTTTTCTAAGTATGCCAAGTAAATAACATAATATGCCATAATAGGAGTTATTCCATAAGTAACACATTCACCAAATCTAAATATTACTTGAATAAATTCTGGCGAAAACCCTGCATTCATCATAATTGGTACACAATTTCCTGCTAGTATTGTCCATTTATTTACTGAACCAGGTAACACCATTGTTGCAATAACTACAACCAAGAAGAACAATATCAAAAGTGGAATACCTGTAAATGCACTACCACCAACTAAGTTAGACAATGCCCCAACTATAACTGTTCCAATATTTGATTTCTTAAACACATTAATTAAAACCGACGCTAGTAAAATCAAAACAATTGGTTTACCTATTTCATCTAAGGAATGACCTAAATCATCACAAAAATCATTATTATTCTTAATCGTTTTCGCTCCAAGTCCATAAAATAGACCTAGTAATACAAAAAGCATTGTAATTATAAAGACAAAACCTTGAGAGAAGAAACTATCTGGACTAAATAATTTATCTATATATAAAACCTGTTTATAATCTAATAAATTACCCCCAAATGGCACATTAGGAATAATATTATATATAAAGAATAATACATATACTAATCCCACTGTACCAGCAAATAATAACCCTCTAAGCTCTCTTTTAGTTAGCTTAAATTCTTTCTTTTCTTCTTTAAATTCATACTTTTCAACTTCATTAACCATAAATTTTTCAGTTATAAAAGTAATTAATATTGATACCAAAATAGCCGCTACTAACATTATTAAGAAATACGACCAAACTCCCATAGTATAATTATTATCTAAAATATGGGAAGCATTTAAAGTAATATTCATTAAACTAGAATCTACACTTGTAAATATAACACTTAATCCCGTTCCACAAGTTAACCCAGCAAATGATGCTACAATTCCTATCAAAGGATTTCTCCTTCCATATAAGAACACTAAAGCACTTAAAGGTATCATTATTACATAACCAAGTTCCCCAGCTAGACTAAATAAAATCGAAATAAGCACTATTGCAAAAGTAATTGTTTTTTTCTGAGCATTCTTCGTTATCAACGTAAAAGTTGTCTTTAAAAAACCACTCTTCTCCATAACACCAATTCCAATAAGAATTATTATCAACATCGATAATGGTGTAAACGCTACAAAGTTAGAAACAGTTGAAGAAAATATATACTTAAGCCCACTTAAACTAAACATATTTTCTACACTAACTAAAGTCTTATCATAAGTATTAGTAACTGAATTTACTTCATTATAAGTAACACTAACTCTAAATAACGATAAAATACCACTAAGTACTATTGTTAACCCAATTAGAATAACTAATGTCATTATAGGATTTAATTTAATCTTACTCTTAGTTTTGTTCATTCTTATCACCCAAAACTTTCTTTAATTTACGATTAAACTCTAATCTATCCATCATAATTTCTCTACCACAATTATTGCATTGAATTTTTATATCCACCCCAACACGGGTAATTTTCCATTCATTTGTCCCACAAGCATGAGGCTTTTTCATTATAACATTATCATTTAATTTATAATTATTTTCCATTATGCACCTCTATTTGTGGATATGGTATCTTTATATCTTCTCTATCAAATGTCATCTTAACAAGTCTTAAAGCATCTCTTCTAACTTGCCATTGTTTATCTTGAACACACTCAATTTTTACCATATATCTTACTGAACTATCGCTCAAAGTATCAACTCCTAAATATTTAACTGAATTTTTCATAACATACTGAATTTTTTCAAATTCGGGAATTAACATATTTAATACTTTTTCAGTTTTCTCTACTGGTTCTTCATAAGCTACATCAAGTTTTAAATATACAATTGATCTAGTCTGTGATAAGTTAATTGCCTGAGTAACATTACGATTAGCAATAGCTAAAATATCACCATCAAAGTTCTTAAGCTTAGTACTCTTTAATCCAAGTTCAATAACTTCCCCAGTAAAGCCATTAATTGTAACATAATCACCTACAATATAATAATTCTCTAGTATTATTGTAATTCCGCTAATAAAATCTTTTAAAGTATCTTGAAAAGCTAAACCTATTACTGCAGAAAACACTCCTAATCCAGCAATAATAGACTTCGTATCTATACCATATGTTTCTAAAATAATTATACCTACTATCACAACAATAATATATTTAATCACATTAGAACTTAATTCTACAATAGTCTTTCTTTTCTTAGTCTCATAAGCACTTTTACTACCATACTCTAAAGCTTTCTTGACCCCTGATCTAATAATTCTATAAATCAAATACCCAATAGTAATTGCTAGAATAGGAACATAAACTCTCGGTTTAAAAAGAATTTCTAAAATTTTATCAAAAAACTTCATATTAACCTTCTATCTCTATATTAAGAGATTCTAAAATACGTTCTAATTCTTGAGTCGAGTTAAATGGTATTTCAATTTTTTTATTACCTATTTTAACTCTTGTTCCCGTTTTTTCTCTTAAAGCATTTTCATATATTATATATTTATTTGAATCACTTACTTTTGTTGTATGTTGAGGATTAATCTTAGGCAACGCCTCATCCCTAGCAATATTTTCAATTGTTCTAACATTTAATCCCTCAGTTATAATTTTATCTGCTAATCTATCAATTTGTTCTTCATCTTCAAGTTTTGATAGCGCTCTTGCATGAGACATCGTTAGTTTATTTTCTTCAACATATTTCTTTGTTGTTTCTGGTAATTTCAAAAGTCCTAAAATATTAGTAATATAACTTCTACTCTTGCCAAACTTTTTAGCTAATTCATCTTGAGTCATATTACTTGATTTAAGAATATTATCATATGCCATAGCTTCTTCAATGGGGTTTAAATTTTCTCTTTGGATATTTTCAATTAACGCTATTTCCATCATTTCTTGGTCATTGAAATTTTTAATTATCGCTGGTATTGTCTTAAGTCCTGCAATTCTTGAAGCCTTAGTACGACGTTCACCAGCAACTAACTCATATCCTTTAATACTTTTCTTAACAATAATTGGTTGAACAATTCCATGTTCTTTAATTGATTCTGCTAATTCATTTAAAGCCTCTTCATCAAATATTTTACGAGGCTGATAAGGATTACTTCTTATCTCATCTAAAGAAATTTCTACTATTTCATTTGGTTTAGCCTCTTCAACTAAACCTTTTTCAAAGTTATCAAAATCAATTCTTTCATTAGAAAATAATTGCTCTAACCCTTTACCTAATGCTTTTCTCTTAGTTTCCATTTCTACTAATTACCTCCTTAGCTAAATTTTGATAAGCCAAAGTCGCTCTACTTTCTGGGTCATAATCACTTATTGGCTTCCCATGACTTGGCGCTTCAACTAATCTTACTAATCTTGGAATAATCGTATTAAATACTTTGTTTTTAAAATATCCTCTTATTTCTTCAATTACTTCAAGTCCTATATTAGTTCTTCCATCTAACATAGTAAGAAGAACTCCCTCTATTTTCAAATTAGGATTCATATTCGACTGAACCATAATAACTGAATTTAATAACTGCGTAATCCCTTCCAATGCAAAGAACTCACATTGTACTGGAATAATTATTGAATTACTAGCTACTAAAGCATTCATAGTTGTAATTCCTAAAGATGGCTGGCAGTCAATAATTATATAATCAAACTTTTCAAGTAATGGTTCAATACTAAGTTTTAACTGTTCATTTTGTCTAAAGTTAGAATCTTCTAACATGGCCTTAACAAACTCTACATCTACACCAGCTAAATTTAATGTTGCCGGAATAATACTTAAGTTCTTAAACTTAGTCTTTATTATAGCTTCTTTAGCTTCACAAGCCCCAGTCATAACGTCATAAATATCATGCTTTATATCGCCATTATTTAATCCTAACCCTGTTGAAGCATTACCCTGAGGGTCTAAATCAATTAATAATGTTTTCTTACCTTCTTTACCCAACGCAGCTGCTAAATTAATACTTGAAGTAGTCTTTCCTACTCCCCCTTTTTGATTAACTAATGAAATAACTTTTGCCATACTCTATACCACCTTTATATACATTGCTCTTTAATTTTATCATATAAAGTAGATTTTGTCTTAAATTTTCTCTAAAATTTCTTATTTGTAATTTGAGAATCCCAAAATAAAAGAACTAGACTACTTATCTAATTCTTCAATAGCTTTTTCTAATTCTTCTCTAGTCATCTTTTGATAACCTTTAATTCCTTTAGCTTTTGCTACTTCTTTTAGTTTTACCATCGTTGGTTCTGCACTAACTTGTGGCTCAACAGGACACATCTTGCCAGTTTCTACTAAACATTCAATTTGTTCCTTAGTTAAAGTCTCATGTTCTACTAAGGCATCTGCAAGTAAGTGAACTAAATCTTCGTTTTCTTTTAAGATTTTAACTGCCTTATCATAGCAATCTTCAATAATTTTACGAACAGCTTTATCAATTTCTAAAGCAACTTGGTCTGAGAAATTCTTAGTTTTATTATAATCTCTACCTAAGAAAACCCCTTCACTTTCTTCTTCTAATTGCATTGGTCCTAAATCAGACATACCATATTTAGTTACCATACTACGAGCAATTCTTGTTGCTTTCTTAAAGTCATCACTAGCACCAGTAGTAGTTTCACCTAAGAATAATTTTTCTGAAGCTCGACCACCAAGTAACCCAGTAATTTGACATTCTAATTCTTCTTTAGTCATAATACCAATTTTATCTTCTTTTGGAAGCATCATAGTATAACCACCAGCAACACCACGAGGAATAATAGTAATCTTATGTACTTCTTGAGCATCAGCAAGTTTAATACCAATAACAGCATGACCAGATTCATGAATTGCTACTAAACGCTTTTCTTTTTCCGTAATCTTTCTTGAAGTCTTAGCAGGTCCCATTAAAACTCTATCTGTAGCTTCGTCTACTTCATCCATTCCAATAGCATTCTTATTTCTTCTTACTGCAAGTAAAGCTGCTTCATTAAGAAGATTTTCTAAGTCCGCACCACTAAATCCTGGTGTTCTTTGACTAATAGCCGCTAAATTAACACTCTTATCAAAAGTCTTATTTCTAGCATGAACCTTTAATATTTCTTCTCTTTCTTTAGCATCCGGAAGACTTACAGTAACTTGTCTATCAAATCTACCTGGACGTAAAAGTGCTGGATCTAAAACATCAGGTCTATTAGTAGCGGCAATGATAATAATTCCTTCATTAGCGCCAAAACCATCCATTTCAGTTAATAATTGGTTTAATGTTTGTTCACGTTCATCATGTCCACCACCAATACCAGAACCTCTTTGTCTACCAACAGCATCGATTTCATCAATAAATATTAGACAAGGTGCACTTTGTTTAGCTTGTTTAAACATATCACGAACACGACTAGCACCAACACCAACGAACAATTCTACAAAATCAGAACCAGAAATATAATAGAAAGGTACATTAGCTTCCCCCGCTACTGCCTTAGCAAGTAATGTTTTACCAGTTCCCGGAGGCCCTACAAGTAAGACACCCTTAGGAATTCTTGCCCCTAACTTTTGAAACTTCTTAGGATTTTTTAAGAAATCAATAAGTTCAGCAACTTCTTCTTTTTCTTCCTTTAAACCAGCAACATCACTAAATCTAACCTTGCCACCATCTTCACTTAACTTAGCTCTACTTCTACCAAAGTCCATTGACTTATTATTGCCTGAAGCCATTTTCATAAACATAACATAGCCAACACCACAAACAAGTAAAATTGGAACTACATTAACTAAGATATACAATACAGTACTAGAACCAGGATCTTTATTGGTATCATATAAATTTAAATTATGAGACTCTGCATAATTAGTAACTGTATCCATTTGTTCTTTAATAATTTTTACAGTAAACGATTCATTACTCTTATAACCATCAATTTTACCAGTAATATAATAAATTGATTCATCACTCTTTGGTGTAACAGTCATTTCAGTAACCTTATTTTCTTTTATATAATTTAAGAAATCTCCTGTTTTTAAATCATGAACACTTGATTTACCTCCACTATATACAAAAAGAACACTACATATTACAATCACTAATATCAAATATGGTAATGATTGCATTATTGAATTTTTTCTTTTTTTATTCATAATCTTCTCCTTCTTTTTTATACTTAAGTATTATATCATATTTTTCATTAATGTCTTTATCAAATTTTGTTTTTTTAATACCCGGTACAAAGACAATTTCATCATTACTATCAACAACTAATAATAACCCATCTCTAAACTCTTTATCCACTTTTTCATCTATTAAAACACTTTTAAGTTTTCTTGTACCATTAAAATTCTTAATTCTAATTTTATCACCGTTTATTCTTGTTCTTACATATAACGGCATCTTAACCTCACTACTTAAAAGCCTTGTTGTATAATTACTCGTATCAATACTTTTTTTAACAACTTCTAATCTTTGATTATTACCTTCAAAAACTTCATTCAATAAGACTTTATCTATCTTACTATATTTAACTATTTTAAAATATCCCTCATTATAACTCTTTACAAAATTATACATCAAAGGCAAACTTACTTTACCATTTGGCTTCTTACTTAAACAAAGATTTATTATTTCTTTAGTATTATTACTTGTAATCAAATATAGACTATCTTTATAAATGCCACGAATTATTACTTCCAACACTCTTCTTTTTATAACGTCATCTAACTTATTAAACTCTGCAATATTTAACTTCTTATTGACATAAATCTCTTCTAACTTTTTTAAAGCCACCTTATTAATATAATTATAATTAGCAAGTAATTCTTCTTGATACTCTAAAAACTTCAAATGAACATTACTATTTTCTTTCTTTAATAACGGAATAATATTCCCACGAATACGATTTCTAATATGATCCATTTCAAAATTACTTTGATCAATACGGTAATCAATATTATTATTGTCTAAATATTTAACAATATCCTCTTTTGTATAAAAAATTAATGGTCTTACCAAATAAAAATCATCTACCATACTTTTAATAGAAAACCCAGAATAACCCTTAATATTCGATCCTCTTACTATCTTCATTAATACAGTTTCTATTAAATCGTCACCATGATGAGCCGTCATAATATACTTAGCATGATATTTTAAAGCAATTTCTTTAAAAAATTCATAACGTAATTTCCTAGCTTCTGCCTCAAAGTTTTTCTCTATTTTAGCTAAAGTTTTAAGTTCAAAAAAGCATTTATTATCTAAAGCAAATTTTCTTACGAATGCTTCTTCTTCTAAAGCTTCCCTTCTAACCATATGATTAACATGACATACTACTATTTTAATATTCACTTGCTCACGAACTCGAAGTAATAAACTAAGAAGACACATAGAATCCGGTCCCCCAGACACTCCTAAAACAACAGTATCATCATCATTTAAAAGCTTATTTAAGTATTCCATACTTCTATTCATATAATCTTCCTTACGCCATGTATCATACACTAGTTTTTTACTTAGTGCAAGCCTTTTTCAAAAACTTTTTCCGTCCCCAAAAACTAGTTAGTAACTATTGCTTTTCTAATACTTTCTAAGTCTTTTTCTTCTTTCCTTATCTAAATAACCCGTTTCATAAGAATTAACAACACTAACAAAAGCCTCACTATCAATAACCTTTATAGCCTGCATAATCTCAACATAAAAACTAGTTTTAATCGAACACATCAAAATCTTCTCATGTACTTTAGAATATCCACCTTCACCATCCATAATAGTAACACCATAATGATACCTTGAAATTATATACCTTCTAATCTCATCATACTTTTTTGAAGTAATAAACAATATCTTATCGTCATTAATACCAAACATAAATCTATTACTACATAAACTAATTAATACCAAGATAATAAGGGCATATATCATATGTTCTAATCCAAAAACAAAACCACATAAACACACAATCATACCATCAACCATAATCATAGCTTTAGATAAAGGAATTTTAAAATACTTAGAAATAATACTTTCAATTATATCCGTACCCCCTGTAGTAAAACCATTCTTAAATATAATACCACATCCATATCCCGAAATTAGTCCCCCAACCACGGCTTGTATTAAAATATCCACATCACTTAAATTAATAATCGTACTAATATTACTCGTCAAGCTCATAAAAATAGGTACTAAAATAGAGCCCAAAATAGTACCTCTAGTATCTTCCCAACCCAAAAATACAAACGATACTCCAATTAAAATAACATTTACTACATAAATAAAATATAATGGTGAAATATTAAAAAAACTACTTAATATTATTGCCAACCCCGATACACCCGTAGCAGCTAAATCATTAGGTACAAAAAACAAATTAAAAGAAATAGCAACCATTAAAGTGCCAACTACTAACCAAACATACTTTTTTATAATACCCACCAACCTTATCTCTAAAGTAAGTTTAACAAATTTTCACTCAATTAAAAAGACCTAAAACTAAAATTAAGTCTTTAAATAAAACTCTTAACATCTAAATCAACTAGTTTTCCCTCAAAAACCGTCATAGCTAGGCCAGTCATATATACATGATTATTATCATTATATAAAATATCCAAATTACCACCCAAAAGTTTTACCTTAACATTACAAGAAGTAACTCCATTTGAAACACAAGTAACATCAAATATTTTATCTAATATTTCAATTTTTAAATTCTTAGCAATCTTAGTATTAGAAATAACAGGAATACATTCACTCTCATACTTAGGAATTCCCATATCAACATTTAAAGTCAAAGCCTTAATTCCTGCCTTAGTATCAATAGTAATTATCCTTTTATCAGTTAAACATTTATCATAAACAAACTTAGCAACACACCTAATCCCTGCATTTTTGTAAATTCCAACATAAATTAGCTTTTCTTCCTAATTATATTATTTTTTTATTCGTAATACACTTTCAATAACTGGCATAATATCACCATCTAACACTTTCAAAGCTGCACTAGTCTCATAATTACTACGATAATCTTTTACCAAAGTATATGGTTCTAAAACATAACTTCTTATTTGACTACCAAAATTAATACTAGATACCACACCTTTAACTTTATCTAACTCTTCTTGTTTTTTATCTAATTCTAACTTATAAAGCTTGCTTTTTAACATTTCCATAGCGCGTTCTTTATTTCTTAACTGCGACCTTTCAACCTGACAAGTAACCACAATCTTCGTTGGTAAATGTGTAATACGAACAGCTGAATCACTAGTATTAACCGACTGCCCACCAGCGCCACTTGAATGATACACATCAATCTTTAAATCACTTTCCTTGATTTCAATGTCAACACTCTTGTCAAACTCTGGTACAACACTTACCGAAGCAAAAGAAGTATGACGTCTCTTATTAGAATCAAAAGGAGAAATTCTTACTAGTCTGTGCACTCCTGCCTCACATTTTAAATAACCATAAGCATACAAGCCCTTAATATTTAAAGTAACTGACTTAATTCCAGCTTCCTCACCCTTTTGATAATCAACTACCTCATACTTATAATTATTTTGATCACAAAACCTTTCATACATCCTAAGAAGCATTGAAGCCCAATCACATGACTCCGTCCCCCCAGCACCTGGATGTATTTCTAAAAAACAATTTAACTCATCATAATCATTACTTAATAACAAGCTAACTTCCAGACTGTCAACTTCCTTAGTTAATTTTTCTAGATTATTTTTTATCTCTTCGTTAAAACTCTCATCTTCTAATTCCAAGAGTTCTAAAATTATCTCCAACTCACCCCTAGCGTCATGATATCCTTTTAGTTCCTTTTTTAAATGCGTAAGCTCTTGATTAACTCTATTAGCCCTCGAGGTATCATCCCAAAAACCCGGTTCATTCATAAAAGCTTCTAAGTCTTTTATCCTTTCTAACTTAACATCTTCGTCAAAGTAACCTCCCAATATCACTAAGTCTGATCTTTAAATCTTCACATAATTTATTATTATCCATACTATCTCCTTGTTAACTTTCTAAAATCATTTATCGTTACAATCTCTTTATTATAATAATTTTCCAATAATTCTTTCATAAAAATAAGCATCTCTTTATAATCTTCATTAAAACCTTGTCCTAAAAGCCTCTCTCGTTCTCGAAACTCACAATTTCTTCCCAACACTTCCGGCATATCACTAATCAAAGTATTAACAACATCCATATAAAATTTATTCATATTACTTAAATAAATAATATCCTTAGAATGTGTATAATCTATATAACTATTATCTATATCTATTAAGTAAAATGATTTATTATAAATAATATTTGACATGTTAACATCACTTAATACCACTCTCTTATCCGCAAGTATTCTCATCGTTTCCTTCATTTCATCTAAATTTTCTATAAACTCACTAACTTTAGTTCTTTTACTAACATGATTCAAATTCTTACCCGATACTTTAACAATAGTATACCCAAAAAGTCTATCTTTATTTCGATACAACATCATAGGTGCTACATAATTTTTAGCATCAATGTATAAAATATACTCTAAAAAGTTCATTAACTCTTGCCTTTTATCTTTATCCAACCTTATATATCTTTCTCCAAATTTCTTATAATAAATATGAGGACTAACTTTATATAAAACACTTGAATTACCATCAGTAATCATCATTCTTCCATGTGGAAGCTCTCTTAAATCATTAATATACCTTACCTTTTCCATATTAATCCCCCTTAAAGGTTGATTATACAAAGAAATTCCTAATTAGTAAATCTCTTTTTGTTTACTTTGATATTCTTTAAATAATTCTAGACACTCATCGTGTCCTACTTGTTCTAACTTCAAAGTTTTTTCATTAGGATTTTTTATATAATTATAGATAAAATCATCCCTAAATCCTATCTCTTTAGCTTCTTCTAAATTAGTACCATAATAGATTTCTTTAATATTAGCCCACATAATAGCGCTTAAACACATAGGACAAGGATACCCAGTCGCATAAATCTTACACCCACTTAAATCATGCGTTTTTAAAACCTCACCAGCTTTTCTAATTGCCATAATCTCAGCATGAGCACTCGGATCATGTAACTCTAAAACCAGGTTCGACGCTACACTTATAACATTATTATCTTTATCTACAATAACTGCGCCAAAAGGTCCTCCTTTATTCTCATTCAAAGTCCGTCTTGCCTCAACTACCCCTAAATTCATTATCTTTTCCATTTAAATTCTCCTTTCTAATTTCATATCTAAGTACACATACTTACTCATATCATAAGCCAAATTTTTATCTATCATTTCTTGTGCAACCCTAGATTTATCCGTTATTCTTGATGACCTAACTAAAGGGTTAATATAACGTACCTTAGCACCATGACAAACATAATAAACACCTTTTGGTTCTTCCCTAGAAGTTAAAACCTCACAAGCATTACTCCAAGTATCTATAACATCCTTATAACCATTAAGCCTCATTACCTCAAGCATTTCATCTTCCTTTTTAGTATATAAATCTCCTTTCGAAACTATTCCTAAATCACTTAAATCTTTTAAAATATCCGCAATTAACTGCATCGAATATCTTGTTTTATCATCTCTATAAATTACTGACAACACACTAGTTATCCAAACAAACTTCAAACCAACATCCAGATTATTAAACCCTAACTCCGCTATTCCATCCTCATTCGTTTGAACGCTTATATCATTATATATTTCTCTAACCGTATCTAACTTAGCCAAATGACAATTAAACAACGCATTCGATAACGAATACTCTAACCTATCAGCTGAAAGCTTTGGCGTATCATTATCCGCAATTGGATAAATATGATAATCATTTACTTCTTCTAACTTAATATTATCTTTATTTAATAAGGCCATTATCTTTTCAGAACTACTAATCATATACGAAGTTAAATCTTCTGTTGACTCTTGCTTCATATAATCCCCATTCAAAAAATCAACACAATGTTTAAACGTAGGAGTAGCTATATCATGAAATAACCCCGCCAAAGTTTGCTTCTTATCATGAGTAAAATGCCAAACTATTAACGCTACTGCAATGCTATGATCTAAACTTGAATAATAATAATCAACGTTAAATAACTTTGTATAATTCTTACCACACATCGTACTTATATATTGTTGTTTTAACATAGCAGGCGTATTTATATAAGGAATTAACCACGTAGGAAAATCAGGCTCCAATACCTTGAAATATTCCCATGTATCCTTATTTATATTATCTAAATAATTCATATTTACCTCAAGTCTTTCTACCTATAGAATATCATAAATTAGCCCAAGAAAAAAGAAAATTAACGTTCTAACTTTCTCTTATTGTGCCGTATAGCCACCGTCAATTGGGACAATAGCACCGGTAATAAATGAAGCCTCATCACTTAACAAATAACTTACTAAATTAGCAATTTCAAAATCTTGACCTAGTCTTCCTACCGGCAATTGCATCGCCATAGCTTGTTTCATATCTTGTGGTACTTGGGCTAAAATTGGTGTATCAACATACCCTGGGGCAATCGCATTAACTCTAATATTTTTCTTTGCATAACTTAATGCCAAACATCTAGTCATTTGATTAATTGCTCCCTTAGTAGCGGCATAAGAAAAGCTTGTACTTGTTCCTACTAAACCATACATTGACGAAGTATTAACAATACTACCACCACCATTTTTTAACATTTCTTTAATAACATACTTATTCATTAAGAATATTCCGGTTTGATTAACTGCAACCACACTATTCCATTCGGCCATACTTACTTCGTCTGGTGCAGCAGGACTTCCTCCAATTCCCGCATTAGCCACTAAATAATCGATATGTCCAAACTTTTCAACCGCCTTATTAACACACGCTACAACATCACTTTCTAAAGCAACATTGCATTTAACACCTAAACACTTCTCACCTAAAGAAGTCGCGATATCTAAGACTTTATCACTTAAATCCGCAATAACTACACTAGCCCCTTCACTAAGAAGCTTTTTAGCAGTTGCAAGTCCTATTCCACTGGCACCTCCAGTGATAATTGCTACACGTCCTTGTTTCATATCCATCTTCCTTTCTTCGAAGAACTATTTTTATTCTTCTAATATCTACTTAAATTATACCAATATCTTAAGAAAAACGTGCTTTTTTCTTTACCACTTTACATCTTTATACTCTAGGTTTTATAACATCGTCAGCACCAATTTGCCCAATTAAAAGACTTGAATTAACATCATGTCTCAAAGTATTAGCATTTACCATTTTCTCGTCATAATTAGCGTAACAATACTTACAAAAATGCTTACAAGTATTATACACACCAACATCTACCATTTCTGCACAATTACAACCATTCTTACCCCTAGCCTTCCATTTCTTTGGCTTTTTACCCGTAATTTTCTCGGCTAACGAAAGTGACAAACACTCACCCCTAGTAAAACCATAACTAACCAAATTTCTTTCTTCAAAACAGGTTTGAACACTCATGCCATTTTCCCAAGCACTCCTACTAAAATTTAGACCAATTTGTTTATAATCTTCTTCTGTAAATGCCCTTAATCTCAAATATCTCATATTATATCTAACATTTTTATAATCATCTAAAAACGAAACCACTACCTTTTTAACATAGCCCTTAAGTACCTTACACATCTTATCAAACGCTCTTATATGATACTCCAAACTATATGAATCACTTAAAAATATTGGATCATATCTCACCACGACATTCTCTGACCCCAATATACCAGACAATTTCTTTATTCCTTCTATAACTAACTTTTTATCAATAACATTCGGTTCAATATCTTTTTTATATGGGGTCAAAGTAACATGAAAAAGAATGGGCTTATCTATTTCTTTTATCCTATCTATAATAGGAAGAGGATTTTTAGTACAAAATAATATCAAATCTACATTAGAAAAATTAATACGACTAACTAACTTAGGATTAAAAGGATTTCTTACATCAAGATATCCTTCTTTATATCTATTCATAAACCATGGTGTATAAAAAGCCACAATATCCGTTCTTCCACTAACATTAAGTATCATCCAAACCTTAACCTCCTTGTTATTATTTCATTTTTATTATTTTAAATACTTTATAAACGTCTTCGAAGCAAAAGACAAACTCATATCTTTATTTACTCCCAAATAAACACTAGTACTAGGTAACTCTTTGTTTAAGTCTATCTCTTGCAAATTCTTATATTTTTTCTTAGCAAGATCCACAAACCCAAAGCCAAAACCTAAACCAATATTAGCAAACTCCATAATTAAATCTTGACTAACAACTTCCATTTTAGGAACCAATCTTATCCCTTTAGCCAATAACAAATTATCTAAAAACTTTCTTGTATTAGAAGCTTCTTTTTGTAATATTAAAGGATAATTATTTAAATCTTCTATATTTACTAACTTATCTTCAAAATACTCTGGATTATAAACAAACCCCATTTTTAAATCTTTAAGTTTTCTTAACTCCAAACTTGCTTCTTTAATATCACTCTCATTAAATATAACAAAATCTAACTTACCTAGTTTTAAATCCGATATTAAATTACTTGTAAGTTCATTAACTACATTAATCTTAATACCCGGATAATCTTGGTGAAACAATTTTAAAGCCTGCAACAACACCAACTTAGTTAAAGAAGCCGAACATCCAATTTTTATCTCGCCTTTAGTAAGTTTCTTAAACGACCCAAATTCATTTTCCGCATCATTTAGTAACTTTAACGCTCCAGAAACATACGAATAAAACATCTCACCTTCTTCTGTTAAATCCATTCCTTTATTACTTCTAACAAAAAGTGCTCCCCCTAATTCTTCCTCTAACTTCTTTATCGCTTGCGATATCGCTGGTTGAGAAACATGCAACTCTTCACTAGCTTTAGTCATATGTTTATATTTAGCCACCACATAAAATGTTTTATACAACTCCAAATTAACGTTCATAATAAGCCCTCCTTATCCGAATTATATCATTTATATTGCTTCCTTATCAATATTGTTTCTTTGCCAATTATTAGATATAATTTCCTTAGGGGGATACTTATGGAAACAATAGGTACAAGAATTAAAAACTTAAGAAAAAAGAATAATCTAACCCAAGAACAACTAGGTAATAAACTATTCTTTTCTGGTAAAACCATCTTTAGTTGGGAATCCAACCGCACCAAGCCTGACCTCAACGCTTTAAGAAAGCTAAGTGAAATTTTTCATACTCCTATCAATTATCTACTTTATGGCAATAACGAAACCAAAACTTTTGAAAATGAAATCAAAATTAGATTAACTAAAGACGAATATCTTAAAATTTTATATGAAGTAAGTAAAGTAGGCATCTTTATAAGCGATGTAACCCAAATTGACACATACTATATTTTAACTGCCCCAAATAAATGGCTTAGAATACGCCAAGTAGGTAATGTAAGTACCCTATCTTATAAAGAAATTACGGAATTTAACACGGAAAAATATGAAGTATCAATAGACAACTTAGATAATTTTAATCACATTTTATCTAAACTAGGTTTTAACAGCCAAGTTACTGTCTTTAAAAAACGTATAACATATCAATATAACAACTATGAATTTTCCTTTGACACCGTAAAAAACTTAGGCCTTTTCCTTGAAATAGAAGCCATGCAAAGTAGCAATTACGACGATTTAATAAGTATCACCAAAAACTTTAGTATTGACCTAAATAATATTGAAGAAGAAAAATACTGCGACCTAGTTAAGAAGCAATCGCTTTAAGTTTATATCATTTATCGCATATTTTCTATTAGAATAACCCTCTTCATTACTTACATCACTAATAACATCTAAATATGATGGCAAAGTAATCTTATCTTTCCAATCATAATTTATTTCTAAATATCCTATCTCATTATTATCCTCAAAGATATCTAGGTACATACATGTATCACCATAACTAAAATAATATCTTGCTTTTCTTATAACATCAGAATTAAAAGCCTTAAATTGCAATAACTCATTATATATCTTTTTAGATATATTTTTTTCTTTATCCAAAACCTTACTTCCATCTTCCTTTATCTTATATACAGCTAACTCATAAGTATCATAATTGTTATTAACTGTCTTTCTTATTCTCTTCTCAACATTATCTTCACTAATCAAATATGCTTGCTCTATATAAGACACCTTGCTATCTTTTAAAATTTCATTCAAATTACTATTTTTCAAATTTACTAAATATTTCTTTTGTAACTTTAATTGTTCTTTATTCAATAAGCCATTAATATGTCCGATAACTTCATTAATTTTCTCATCAATATTTTCTTTAGGACTAACTATTTTTACATTTTTATGTCCTATCCAGCCAGCTAACGTTCTTTGGCCTAACTCCAAAGCCTCCCTAGTACTTTCCGTTCTTGCTTTATTATTTTCTAAGGTAAAGAATTTAGCATTACTAACTAGATTTATTACTAAATCATATCTATTATAAATTTGACTATAATCACCATTTAACCCCAATCGATTTAGCACCTCAATAAAACTTTCATCCCCTACATATGCCAAATTATCCATAATAGCTCTATCTAATACTATCAACACATCTTGATTAGGATACAATTTTTCATACATTTCTGCTGCCCTATAATAATTATCTTCCTTAAAAATCATCGTTCTAATAACCAACTCTTGAAAATCTAAAGCATCTATCTTATCTTCACCGAACATCCTAACACCAGCCGTTATCAATTCCGTTGCCGTCTCCGGCACCACAATCACCTTAACACCATGTTTATTAAATTCCTTTACAATGCTATTTAAAACAGTCGTCTTTCCACTACTTGGTCCTCCTGTTAAAACCACTTTCTTAATCATTCAAATCCCTCCCACACCCTAAATATATCATTTATCCAATAAAAAAAATTCTACGTTTTGTAGAAAATTATTAATATCATTCTTAAAAAGCAACTAATAATATTTTAAATTGCTCTTCTCTATATACTGAACGTAGTACATATTTAAACATAATTATTGACTCAACAGCTTGTAAAATGGACTAAAGTCTTACTAACAGCCTAACCTTTTTGGTATTCTACTTCATTTTTCAATAACATTTTTTATATAGAACTAAAATAAATATCTATACTTATTTTAAATTTCCATAATCTTTTTCAAATTGTATTAACTTTTTTTCGCGACCCTTTTCAATATTATTATCCGGATTTATAAGCTTCAACCCATTCTTTACAAAGTCATCAAACGAAAATGATATCAAATTATTATCATTCAAATAAAAGAAAAAACCATCAACATTAAGAGCATTATTGGCAAACAATGTAGATAATCCAAGTTCTACAATTATCTTTAAAATATGTAAAAC
>HF998226.1 GCA_000433255.1 Coprobacillus sp. CAG:605
ATTATTTTATTGCTAGTTATATTAATGGGGAATGGTCAGATAGTATTCCTGGTAAAGATGCTGGTTATGAAGTGGACAAAATATTATGTGATAATGGAGCCACAGGTACTTGGGATAATGACAAATGGGCAATATTAATAGAGAATGCCACAAGAAAGATAAAATGCAGTGTGTTTTTTAAAGAAAGAGCACAATTTAATTTTGATTATACAGGTGCTGAACAGGTGTTTACTGCGCCCAAAACTGGAACATATAAATTAGAAACATGGGGAGCACAAGGTGGCGATTATTATAATAATTACGCAGGTTTAGGCGGCTATTCGATTGGAACTGCTAACTTTGAAGCAGGAGACACTATATACGTTATAGTAGGTGGTAAAGGTGAAACCGGCAATTTAAATATCGATGAGGTACCAAATGGTGGATATAATGGTGGTGGAGCAGGTGGTAAAGGAATAAATTCTTCAATTATTTCTGGCGGTGGTGGCGGTGGAGCTACGTCAATTCAAAGCACCCTTATCAAAGATGGCCAATTAAAAAATTATGAAAACAATAAAGAGAGTATTTTAATTGTTTCCGGAGGCGGCGGAGGCGGCGGAGGATATTCTGGAAATGCTGGCAGTGCTGGGGGATTTAAAAGCCAAAAAAGTTTTCAAAGAACAGAAGATAGTTTTTCTTGGGGTGGTAATAGTATGGCTGCTACTCAAACATCGGGCTATGCATTTGGCAAAGGTCAAGATGGTGTTGTTAAAACCACTCCCGGGGGCTTTGGATCAGAAGGAAATGGTGGCGGTGGTGGTGGCTACTATGGTGGCTTCGCTAATGTTACCAATGGAGACTATAGTAACGATGCTGGTGCTGGAGGTTCTAGCTATATAGGTAATTCTCTATTAACCAATAAAGCAATGTATTGCTATAACTGTGAAGAATCTAGTGAAGAAAGCACTAAAACCATATCTACAACATGTGCCGAAGAAACACCAACCGAAAACTGCGCCAAAAAAGGCAATGGTTATGCTAGAATAACATTCATAGAATAACAAAAACTGATAGATCAAAACAATCTATCAGTTTTATAATACTTACTTATTATTAATTTCCATAATAACTGGTAAGATAATAGGTCTACGACCAGTTAAATTATTGATAAAAGGATGAAGTTCTAAAATAATTGTATTTCTTAAATCTACATAGTTATAATTATTATTATTTAAATAATGAATAGTTACATCAAATATCTTCTTTTCAATAGCTTGAATTAACTCTGTATTCTCATTAACTAAAACAAATCCTCTCGTAGTAACATTAGGTTTTAATAGTAACTTCTTAGTCATAGGATTAATATTTAAAATAGTAACTAAAATACCATCACGACTCATTAACTTACGATCTTTAATAACTACTGAGCCAATATCTCCAATACGTGAACCATCAACATAAACATCTCCCGCTGTAACAACAGGACCTTTTCTAATGCCATCTTTATCCATTACCAAAGATTCACCATTTTGTAAAATAAAGCAATTTTCTTTTTTTACTCCACATAATGCCCCTGTATCAGCATGTTGCTTTAACATACGATACTCACCATGCATTGGCATAAAATATTCCGGTTGAATTAACCTTAACATTAATTTTTGTTCTTCTTGCTTAGCATGACCAGAAGTATGAACATCTGCTAAATCCGTATTCGTAAATACTTTAACACCCTTTAAATACAACTTATTAATTACATTATTAATACTAGAAGCATTACCCGGAATAGGACTTGAAGAGAATACTACTAAATCATCTGGTAAAAGAGATATTTGTTTATGTGTACCATTAGCAATACGTGATAGCGCCGCTAAAGGCTCCCCTTGAGTTCCCGTACATAAAATACATACTTCATTATGTTTCATATCTTTAGCTTGATTAGCTTCAATAAATATTGATTTATCAGTAATTAAATTATTATTTAACGCAATTTCAATGGCATTTTCCATCGAACGGCCAAAAGTAATTATCTTACGATTATTATGTTGACAAGATTCAACTATATGTTTAATTCTAAAAATATTTGACGCAAAGGTTGCAATAATAACACGTCCATTATGATTGCTAATAATATCAGTTAATGCCCCATCTACTGCTGATTCGGACTTAGAAAAACCTTCACTAAGAGAGTTAGTTGAATCACTCATTAAAAGTCTTACACCCTCTGAACCAATACGTGCCATCTTATGTAAATCAGCCATCGGCCCAATTGGTGTTAAATCAAACTTAAAGTCTCCTGTTTCAAATATCGTTCCATTTGGCGTATGAAGTACAATAGCATAACTATCCGGAATAGAGTGTGTAGTACGAACAAATTCAATATTAAAATACTTTGATTTAACAATAGAATCTTCATTAATTACTTCAATATTCTTATAACCAATATTACGATCAACTAACTTCTTATTAATTAAATCAACCGCAATCTTAGGAGCATAAATCATTGGAATATTAACACTTTGTAATAAAAATGATATTCCTCCAATATGATCCTCATGCCCATGAGTAATAATAAGACCTTTTATCTTATCTTCATTTTGTTTTAAATAAGTAGTATCTTGAATTACATAGTCAACCCCCAGTAAATCACTTTCTGGAAACATAACTCCTGCATCAATAATATATATTTCATCTTTGTGTGTAAATGCATACATATTTTTACCGACTTCACCTAAGCCGCCCAATGCCACTATGTACGTAGCATCTTCATTATTTTTCATAAATATCCTTCTTTCTTAAGTAAAAAATAGAAAAGTAACCACAATAATGTCTGTTAATATTTCTAATCATAAATTAAATAAATATATAAAGTTATTATTGTTATAGTTAAATCTCTATAACACAAATTCAAGTAGTATTATAACAAATAATTTCTTTTTTGTCTATAGTGTGCTAAAATTAACCTAGAGGAGTGATAATATGAATAAGAAGGGTTTTACTTTAGTTGAGCTTTTAGCAACTGTTGTTATTTTAGGAGTTTTAATTACGATTGCCTCTTTTAGTGCCACAGCAATGATTAATAATGCTAAGAAGAAAGCTGGCGCGATTGCGGTTACTAATTTAAAAGAGGCGGCTATAACTTATTATAAGCAAAATAATATTAAGTTAACTAAATGTAATGAAGGTTTTATGGTCGATGGTGATAATACCAGTAGTTGTATAACTAAAGATAATGAAATAACCGTAAATGAACTAATTGAAGCAGGCGCTTTTACTGACACTAAAAACATTTGTGATAAAAATGCTACCGTAACAGTTTATCGTTATGTTGATGAAGATAGCGGTACGGATGAATTAAAAAGTTATGTTGATGATTATGCTTGCAACGCTACCGATACTAAGAATCAAATAAGTAATGATACAGCAAGCACTGATTCATCTAGTACTAATGCCTGTTCCAAATATAATGTTACTAAGTATGGGGATGGCGATTTAGATGGCAGTGTTACTATGATGGATAGAGTAATATTAAGACGCTACTTAGCTGGGATATCTGATTTAAATTGTCAAGCTTTTAAAAACTTTGATTTAAATGCCGATGGTAAAGTAAATGCCATTGATTTAGAGTATATGACTAGAATAGCAATGGGAATAGATATTACATTTCCTGTTACCGATTACGTTTGGTATGGTGATATTAATGAAGATGGCGAAGTTGATGTTAAAGACTTAACCTTATTAAGAAGGTACTTAGAAGGAATATCTGAATTATCTAGCCAAGCTTTAAAAAATGCTGATGTTAATGGTGATGGTAGTATTAATGAAACTGATAAGAAACTATTAACTGAATTCTTAGCAGGTGGGCACTCTAATACTCTTCCTCAATATTCAATCGGTGAAGATGACTAGGACAACCTAGTTTTTTCTTTTGCCACAAGTTCTTCTTGACAATGCCAAAAACATATATTACTATGAGGCTAGGGTTTAAAACTCTATTATATAGGAGGAAAATATGGGAATATTTGATAAATTTAAAAATATATTTAATAAAAATAATGAAACTAAAAAAGAAGATACTACTTTATATGAAAAAGGGCTAGAAAAAACAAGAAAAGAATTTGTTTCTAAACTTAACTTACTGGGTATAAAATATACTAAAATTGATGATGAATACTTTGAAGAATTAGAGCAACTTCTTATCATGGCTGATATTGGGGTTAATACTGTAATGAATTTTATGGATAGGTTAAAATCTCGTGTTAAAAGTGAACACATTACTGATACTAAGACTTTAAATGAAGTCATAATTGATGAATTATTTATTATCTATGTCGAGGGTGAATCTCTAACTGATAAGATTAAGATGGCTGAATCTGGACCTACTGTAATTTTAATGGTTGGGGTTAATGGCGTAGGAAAGACTACTACAATAGGTAAGCTTGCTAATAAATATAATGAAGAGGGTAAGAAAGTTATGCTAATTGCGGCAGATACTTTTAGAGCGGGTGCTGTTGAACAACTTAAAGTTTGGGCTGACCGTACAAACTCGGTATTCTATGGTAAAGAAAATACTGACCCCGCTGGCGTTATATATGACGGGTTAGAAATGGCTAAGAAAGAGGCTGCTGATATCGTTCTAATTGATACGGCTGGTCGTTTACAAAACAAAGTTAATCTAATGAAAGAATTAGAAAAAATGAATAAAGTTATTGCTAAGATAATACCTAATGCTCCTCATGAGACACTATTAGTAATTGATGCAACAACCGGTCAAAATGGTATTATGCAAGCTAAAAGCTTTAAAGAAATTACTAACATAACTGGTATCGTTCTAACTAAGTTAGATGGTACTGCTAAAGGTGGTATTGTCTTAGCCATCAAAGAAGATGTCAAAATACCTGTAAAATTTATCGGCTTAGGCGAGGGTATTAACGACTTAAAACCATTTGATATTGAATCTTATATTTATGGTTTATTTAAGGATATGATGTAATGACTGATATTGAAATTGCTAGAAATATTACTCCTAAACCAATTAATGATATCTTAGAAACCTATGGCTTTACTAAAGATAGTATCTATAACTATGGGCCTTATATGGCTAAAATTACTAAGGATAATCCCACAAACCAAGAAGGTGATTTAATCTTAGTGACCAGTATTAATCCCACACCATATGGCGAAGGAAAAACTACTATTTCCATTGGGTTATGTGATGGCTTAAATGCCCTAGGTAAGAAGACTATTTCTGTTTTAAGAGAACCTTCCTTAGGTCCAGTCTTTGGCCTAAAAGGTGGTGCGACTGGCGGTGGCCACTCCCAAATTATCCCAATGGAAGACATAAACCTTCATTTTACTGGCGATATTCATGCCATAACATGTGCCAATAACTTACTTTGCGCTATTATCGATAATCACATCTTTCAAGGTAATGAATTAAATATTGAAAAAGTAACTTTTACAAGATGTCTAGATATCAACGACCGGGCTCTGCGTAATATTACTATTAATTCTAGTTATGAAAGAGAAGACCACTTCCAAATCAGTGTGGCTTCTCCTATTATGGCTGTTTTATGCCTAAGTAAAGACTTTGAAGATTTAAAAAACAGACTATCCAAAATGATTGTTGGTTTTAATGACTTAGATAAACCAATCTATGTTCAAGACTTGCACGCAACTGATGCCTTAGCTATTATCTTAAAAGACGCCATTAACCCCAATGCTGTTCAAACGCTCGAAGGAAACCTTGCCTTAGTCCATGGTGGACCTTTTGCCAATATCGCCCATGGTTGTTCTTCTCTTACTTCAATCAAAATGGCTTTAAACCATGCTTCATATGTTGTGACTGAAGCTGGCTTTGGGGCTGATTTAGGAGCTGAAAAATTCCTCGATATTACCGCCCAAGAAGGTAACCTAGATGTTTCCCTAATCGTTCTTAATGTAACTATTCGTAGTTTAAAACATCATGGTGGGGTTAAGAAAGAATCTCTTACTAATCTAGATTTAGACTCTTTAAAACAAGGCTTATCTAACTTAGAATGTCATATATCTAACTTAAAACAATACACATCTAATATCTTAGTTGTTCTAAATAAATTTAATACTGACTATGAAGAAGAAATAAACTTAGTTAAATCATTCGTTCAATCTAAGGCTTTAGAATTTGTTGTTAATAATTCTTATCTAGAAGGTTCTAAAGGTAGTCTAGATTTTGCTAAGAAAGTAGTAACTCTATGTCATAAAGAAAAGATTAAAAGATTATATGATGTTAATGCATCTATTGAAGAAAAAATCGCTTGTCTTGCTAAGAACATCTATCATGCCAACGCCGTTAAATATACTAATAAAGCCTTAGAAGAGATAAAACTCTTAGAAAGCCTTAACTTAGATAAGATGCCAATCTGCGTTGCTAAAACACCCATGTCAATTAGTGATAACAAAGAACTTCTAGGATACCCTAAGGACTACCAAATAAACGTAACTGATATCAAAGTATCTAACGGAGCCGGCTTTATCATAGTCTATATGGGTAACATCCTAACCATGCCAGGCCTAAGTAAAAATGCCGCTTATCTAAATATGAAAATTGATAAAAATAAGAAAATAGAGGGATTATTTTAATGGATAGAGTAGAACTTAATAATTTATTTGATTTATATGAATCTTTACTAACCAAAAGAGAAAAAGAAATCTTTAAATACTATTACCAAGACGATTATTCTCTAGGAGAAATTGCAGAGAACCTTGACATTTCTCGTACTGCCGTTCATAATGCGATTAAAAACGTAACTGAAAAACTAACTGAATACGAAGAAAAACTAAAACTCTTACAAAAACAAACTATCTTAAAAGAAGTAATTAACTTAGAAGATATTACTAAGATAAAACAAAAAATAGCCAGTATACTTGACATGTAACTTAAGTACAAATGTATACAATTAATCTCTTTTATGATAAACTAGAGCTAGTAAAGGAGGATTTATGCGCGGTAAAATTATTGTAATTGAAGGAACTGATTGTTCCGGTAAAGAAACCCAAACCTCCCTTTTAGTTCAAAGACTAAAAAGAGAAGGTAAGAAAGTTGAACGTCTTAGATTTCCTATGTATGAAACACCCACTGGTAAAATAGTTGGTGGTCCATACCTAGGTAAGGATTATATAACTCCTTGTTGGTTTAGTGAAGGAGCAGTAAACGTTGATCCTAAAGTAGCGGCCCTTTATTACGCTGCTGATAGAAGATATAACTTAACAACTATTGAAGAATACCTACGTGACGGCTATGACTTAATAATCGACCGCTATGTCGAATCTAACATGGCTCACCAAGGTTGTAAAATAGCAGATAAAGAAGAAAGATTAAAACTATATAAATGGTTAGAAACTCTAGAATATAACTTACTAGAGTTACCAAAACCTGATTTAACCATCTTACTTCATATGCCCTATAAAAAAGTAGTTGAATTAAAAAGAGGACGCATTGGTACTGATGAGCATGAATCTTCCCTAAGTTACTTAAAAACTAGTGAAGAAGCTTATTTAGAACTCGCTAGTATGAATAATCACCAAATAATTAAATGTGTTAATGGTGATAAACTTCGTGATATCTTAGATATCCATGAAGAAATCTATAATATTGTTAATGATAAGCTAGGATAATCTCCTAGCTTTTTTGTATGCAATTTGACTTTTATGAAACTTTGCACTATGATATGTGGCAATTAAATAGGAAATGAATAATGTATAATAATCCATATGAAATTTTAGGAGTATCTAAGAATGCTTCTTTAGAAGAAATAAAAAAGAAATATCGTGAACTAGCAATGCAATACCATCCCGATATTAATTAAACTGCTGAAGCTGCTGAAAAAATGAAACAAATAAATGTTGCTTATGAAGAAATTTTAAAACAAAAATATGCTCAAACTGAGGATACTTACAGCAACGCTAATGATACATATAATGAGACTAAACAATCTTATACTTATAATAACAGTCAAAACAATTATTACTCTGCTACTAATGAATATATAAGAAATAAAAGACTTCAAAGAATTGAAGAAGACTATAAAGCTTTAAAAACACTACATGATTTTATTACATATCAACTATCAACTAGAAAATTTGCCAATAATTTTCTTACAAGATTAGATAGAGCTATTAAACAATATCTTAATTTAGCTGATAAAACTAAAAGTACTTATTCTTCTAATATTGATGCTTACATTCCTGCTATGAAAAATTGTGAAGCCAAATTTAGACCATTTTTAAAAAGTCAAATAGATAAGCTTTATATTGAAGAATTAACCTTAGAACTTAATTTATGCAGTGATTTCTTTGAATATCAAATGGGTGAAGAAAGTGCCTTTAACTTTACTAGTCTTTCTCGCTGGGCTGCATATGTAATTAATCACAATTTTATTGTTTTCTTAAACTTAAATGATAAATATAAAGAAGAATATAACAGGGTTAGAACTAAGTTTATTAATGATTATGGCGAAACTGAAGAAACTATGAGAGCACTTGACAGTAGAGTTCATAAAAAATTATCTGCTTATATCAAAAATCAAAAACTAACTTCTTATGAAGCCTCAACTAAAATTAGTCGCGTTATGATTAATAAAGCTTTTAACGATGTTTATATCGACTATATAACTAACTTAGAAGATAACAATAACAATTTAAAAAGATAAAAAATAAGCTATTCTTTAATGGCAAACTAGGATAATTTCTTAGCTTTGAAAGAAAACAGTTGAATTTTATACAAGAATACGATATTATTTAATTAGAAAGTAGAGGGAATGGAAAATGAATAATAATCCATATTTTGAAATTTTAAAAAACGTAAAGGATGTATCATCAACACCACTTACTGATGAGAAAGGTGATTTCGATATTAATGAAAAGACAAGTAAATATTATGTAAATATCTCTTTTAACCTTATGGGTCAAAGACATGAAAAATTAACTGAACTTCATAACCTTATTAAATCTAATTTGCCTGCAAAAAAATATAAAAATAATTTTTTAGTAAGATTAGATGAGTTTATAAAAAGACATCTTGACGAAGTTAATGAATATAAAAGACAGTATGACAATATTGATCAAATTTTAGAATCGACTATTACGGCGATTTCTACTATGGAAAAAGCGTTAAACAAAGATTTAGGCATACATACTTTAAAAGAACAGGCTCATACTGTTAGTAGAAATGTATACTATACAATAAGCAGTATTCAAGAAGACAATTTTGATTTAGCTTATGCAAACGAATTTGATAAAATTGCAGCAGAAGAATTAACCGCTGAAGCTAAATCATGTAGTAATTTTGAAGATTTCGTTGAATTAGGGAAAGAAAGATTATTATCTTGGAAGTATATTGTTAATTTACTAGACTTTGACGATGAAGTTAGAAATGCATATAATAATGCTAGAATTAAGTTTATAAATGAATATAGTGTAGATGAAGAAAATATGAAAATAATTGATAGTCTGGTTCATGAAAAACTTTCAAAATTTCTTAAAGCCAATGACGTAGCTTTAGACCAAATGACAAATGCCGTTAATGGAGTAATTGATGAATACTTTAAGGAAACATACACATATTATATGGCTAATAAAGAAAAAAATAATTTAAAAAGATAAAAAATAAGCTAGTCTTTAATGACCGGCTTATTTTTAGATTCATAACTATAAGTATCTGTATTATTAATTAAATCATATATCATACTACTATTTAATTCATACTTATATAAAGAATGATGCTTATATAAATTAAAATCTATATCAAGTTTCTTTAAATAATTACTTCCTTCCTTAGAAAACCCTAAAACTTTTAAATAACTATCATACTTATTAACTTCAGGTGTTATACCAAGTAATATATGCACTAAAGTTCTACTAATCTTATTATAAGTATACCTCTTACTCTTTAACTTATTAATTAATTCATCTAACGAATTACATTCCCTTATAACTTTCTTTAAACGATAATCTAATCCCTCTGTTACATCTAAATAACTATCTAACTTCGTATCTGTTAGAATCTTACTCTTCAATAACTTAAAATACTCATTCATATTAGGGTTAATCATCCTAGCAAAGTAGGGTGTATATGGGGAAACATCAACATTATTTAAAAACTTATTTCTAATATTTGAAGCACTTATAATATTACTATTACTCTCTAAATCATGGTAAGAACTAGTCCTTTTAATAGTAACGGCTTTAATCCTTGGATTTATCTTATCAATCGCCTTTAAGTAAGATATCCCTAGTAAATCATTGGGATTAAACTCAAAATCAATATCCAAAGCCCTAGCCATAGCCGTTGGATAATTTAACCCCTTATTTAAATAATCTTTTACAAGTTTATTATACCCACTATCTTGCTGCATTACCCCAATTTTCCTAATAGTTTTAATATCCCCAGATTCACTACCAAACACTAGTGTATCAATATTAAGCTTATTAAGAAGATAAATACTTTGATAACTAAAAACATCCGCCGCTTGGCATCCAAACACCACCGGTAACTCTAAAACTATATCAATACCATTATCCAAAGCATATCTAACCTTATCTTCCTTACTTAAAAAAGAAATCTCGCCCCGCTCTAAAAAATATCCGTTTAAAACCAACACAATAACTGAGTCAGGGAACATCTCCTTAATCTTCTTAATTTGATAAATATGCCCATTATGTAACGGATTATATTCTGCTACTAAACCAATAATATTCATGTAATCACATCCAAGATAATTATACCTAATCTCTTAAATAATGCAAGTGAATTTGACTAATGGTGAAAAAAGTGCTAAAATTATAAGCAATGAGGAGAAAATAATGAAATTAAATAATAATGATGAAGAGTCCCCGAAAAACACTTGCTTAGATAAACCTATAAAATCATGGACTCATTTAGATAATGAATTACAAAAATATATGCTTGATAACCCGGATATTGACACTAAATATATCAAAAGAATAGCCAAAATAGTGGAGTTATATATTCATTTTTTAAAAGAGTATAAGAAAGTATTTTATAATAATAAAGCTACTAATGCTGAACTTAGATATCGTACAGACATATTAAAACTTCAATCTTTCTTAAAAGAAGAACTAACCTCTATGGCTAACACTTGCTATCCAATCCTTTTCTATACTAAGGACTATCAATTATTCTTTTATGATCTAAGAAGTAAAGTAGATAATATCAATCTTAACTGGGAATACTATATGTTAGGTAAATTAGATACTTTATTCTATTTAAATAAGAAAAACTATGAGTTCATGAATCAAGATATAATTAAAAAGATGAGTAAAGAAAATATTTGTATTTTAATCAATAATATTAAACTTGGTAAATGGAGTAGTGATGATACCATTAATTATTTAAATAATCTTGCTATTCAAGATAGCATAAAAAAACCACAAACCTTAACTAAGCGATTGTCAAAATAAGAAACTTGCGATATAATCTAGCTACTAGAAAGGACTTAATTATGATGCGATTTGACCTAAATAAAATTAGTGAACGAGGAATTGAAATTGACCAACATATCTCTTTTGGTCCCGATTACTTAAAACACACAACGATTAAGGAGTTAAACGATTGTCATGTTGTAGGCCGTATTTATTATAATATTACCAAAGAAGTTATCTTTGACGGTGATATATCTGGTATCATGAAATTAGTCGATGCTAATACGACCGAACTTATCGATTATCCATTTAATACTCATATCACTGAAATATTAGACGAAGACAAACAAATAGAAGAAAATTTACGTACAAATATGCAAAATAGTCTTGACCTAGAAGAAGTTTTATGGCAAAATATTGTATTGGAAGTTCCCATTCGAGTAACTAAAACTGATAAACCTAATAAAACCAAAGGTGATGGTTGGGAACTATATGATGAATTTTCCAAAAAAGATGATCCAAGATTAGAGTGCTTTAGAACTCTACTTGATGAAGGGAAGGAGTGAAAATATGGCAGTTCCATTTAGAAGAACAAGTAAAACTAAAAAAAGAATGCGTCGTACTCACTTAAAAAAAGAAGTTGGAGCATTAACTACATGTCCTAAATGTGGTGCTACTATCCAACCTCATCGTGCATGTATGGCATGTGGGTTCTACAAAGGCAAAGATGTTTTAAATAAAAATGCTAAAGAAGAAACTACAAATACTGAAAACTAGTTTTTACTTGACCTAGATATCTAGGTCTTTTTTTTGTTTCTTTGTGTCAAGACGTTACTTTACTCATTAACATAACCACTTGAATATTATATAATAATACTTATGAGGTAATTTATGAAGTTTGTAAATTTAACTAAAAAAGAATATGAAACATTGCTATCTAATACTAGCCCAACCAATTTTTATCAAGATTTATCCTGGTTAGAATTTCAAAGTAATCTAGGACACACTTGTCACATCCTAGGCATTAAAGATAATAATAAAGTTCTAGCTGGAGCCATCTTTATAGAACAGGATGCTATCTTAAAAAAATGCACCTTTACTTGTCCTGGTGGTATCTTAATTGACTATCAAGACAAAGAGATACTAGAGTTCTTTCTAACTAACTTAAAGAAATATATGAAAAAACATAATGTCCTAGAAACATCCTTTAATCCATATATTCCTTATAATGATAATATAATCTCGACGTTAGAAAATTTAAAAGCCAAGAAAATACCTAGCGAGATTAAAGAACATTCTTATCTAAAAACTAATATCTCTCTAGATACCTTCTTAAGAAACATCTCACAGCAAGCATTAAATAAAATCAATGAATGTAATAAATATTCTCTAGAAACTATTCCCATAACTTTAAATAATATTGATAATCTATATGACATCATTAAAGAAAGTGATATCGATATGTCTCTAGATTATCTAACTAAGTTATATGAAACCTTAAAACCCCTAGATAAAATAGAAATATTCTTAACTAAATTCTCTTATCCTAAATATATATCTAACTTAGAAGAAGAAATATCTGTCTTAAAAGAAGAAAATACCTTAATAAATAATGATACTTCAAGTAAAAAAAATCTTACTAAAATAGTATCTTTAGAAACTAAAATATCTAATTTAAAAGGAGAACAATCTACCGAAGGTAAAGTAATAAACCTAGGTGCTACTATCTTATTAAAAACTAATAATGCTGTAACATCTTATCTTACTTTGTCTAATAAAGCATTTCCGCAGTTCGATATAACTTATTATTTATATTATCAAGGTATTAAGTATGCCATTAATAATGAATTTAATATCTTTAACTTAGGAACAGTAGCAAACGAAACTTTAAAAGTATCTTTTAATACTTTAAACTATTTCCTAATGCCAGAGTTTATTTTAAAAAATAATAAAATTCTTGCGTATCTTAATAAATATCACAAATAAAAGTTTTAATTTAGACCAAACTATGATAAAATTTAAATATAGGAGGAATGTATATGTGGATTATTATTCTTATTGCTGTAGTCGCTATTATCGTATTATTTGTTATTAACACTTACAATACTTTAGTTGGACTAAGAAATAAAGTAAAAGACCAATGGGCTCAAATTGACGTTCAATTAAAAAGAAGATTTGATTTGATACCAAACTTAGTAGAAACAGTAAAAGGATATGCTAAACATGAAAGCGACACCTTAGAAGCTGTAGTAAAAGCTAGAAATACTTATCTTGCAGCTAGTACTCCAGAAGCTCAAATGAAAGCTGATGGTGAATTAACTCAAGCTATTACTAAATTATTTGCGTTAAGTGAGGCTTATCCAGAATTAAAAGCTAATGAAAACTTTAAACAACTACAAAGTGAACTAACTTCTACTGAAGACAAAATATCTTATGCTAGACAATTTTATAATGATATCGTTATGAAATACAATAACAAAATTGAGATGTTCCCTTCAAATATCGTAGCAAGTATGTTTAAGTTTAAAGCTCAAGCTTTCTTTGAAGTAAACGAAGAAGAAAGACAAAACGTTAAAGTTCAATTTTAAAAAAGCGTGATATCATGCTTTTTTTCTTATTAAATATATGATAGAATATCTAGAGAAGAGGAATATTATGACAGTTAAAAATTATATAAATAAAGAAACTATTAATGATGATGAATTTGAACTAATCTGCAGTATCATTAAACTACGTAATGAATTAAAGCTAACCCAAAGAGAATTAGCTGAAAAATCTGGAGTATCTCAACCTAATATTGTCCGTTTTGAACATATTAACCACTCGGCAACCTTAGCAACTACCTTACGCATTTTAAACGCCATGGGATATTCATTAAAAATTTACAAAAAGTAATTGACTAGAGATATCAATCATGATATAATTTTCTTGAGGTGGAAAAATGCAAGCAAGAAAAAAAGAAATGACTCAAGAAGAAATAAATCTAATCAAAGAAATTGGCCAAATTAGAAAAGCCAAAAACATTACCCAAAGAAGACTCGAAGAACTATCGGGAATATCCCAACCTAATATCGTTAGGTTCGAAAGGGCTGTAATTTCGCCCTCAGTAGGTACCGTTTTAAGAGTCTTAAGACCAATGGGCTATACTTTAAGAATAGTTAGAGCTAGAAATTAAAGTGTTAAAATGATATAATCTCTTTTAGAAAAGAGGTTTTTTTATGCTTATTATTGGTTCCCATGTATCCTTTGGAGCTAAACAATTATTACAATCTGTTACGGAGGCAGTATCTTATAATGCCGATACTTTTATGTTCTATACTGGAGCACCCCAAAATACTGTAAGAAAGGATATTGACGATACCTTGACCCTTCAAGCTACGGCCATAATGCAAGAAAATAAAATTGATATAAATAATGTTATCTGTCATGCTCCTTATATCGTTAATCCTGCTACTAATGACCCCGAAAAAAGAGAGTTTGCCATTAACTTTTTAAAACAAGAAATATCTAGATGTGCCTCTCTTGGTGTTAAATACTTAGTCTTACATCCTGGTTCAAGTGTTAATATTACTAAAGAGGAAGGTCTAGATAATATCATAACTGTCTTAAATAGTATTCTAGATAATCAATACGATGTTACTATTCTTCTAGAAACCATGGCGGGGAAGGGCAATGAAAGAGGAATTACCACTGATGAATTAGCATATCTAATTAATAATGTTAATGATAATACTAAGTTAGGAGTATGTATTGATACTTGTCACCTTAATGATGCTGGTATTGACTTAACATCCTTTGATAAATACTTAGACGACTTTGATCAAAAAATAGGAATCCCAAGAATTAAATGTGTTCATGTTAATGACAGCAAAAATCCTTTTAATTCCCATAAAGATAGACACGCTAATATTGGTTTTGGTACGATTGGTTTTGATACTCTAAGTAATATTATCTATAATCCCAGATTAGACAATATTCCTAAAATCTTAGAAACTCCTTATATTGGCGATACCGACGACGCTAAAGAAAAGAAATATCCTCCCTATAAATATGAGATTGCCATGATTAGAAGTAAAAAATTTGATAATGAACTTTTAGATAAGATTAGAAAGGCTTACAACAAAAACTAAGTCTTTTTAAAATTGATGTTTCTAAGAAGAAATATCTGTCACTATAGAAATACTAATAAATAAAATGAAAGAAGCTCTTAATACATAAGAATTTTCTATAGAAAATATCAATATTGTTTGGTATACTATAAAAGACAAAGAAAGAAGTTGAATTTATGGGAACATATATAAAAGATATAACTGATAGAGAAGTCGATTTCGCTAAATGGTATACTGATATCGTAAAAAAAGCTGATTTAGTAGATTATTCTAACGTTAAAGGAAGTATGATAATAAGACCATATGCCTATGCCATATGGGAAAATATCGTTAGTATTTTAGATAAAGAATTTAAAAGATTAGGTCATGAAAACGTTCAAATGCCTATGTTTATTCCTGAATCTTTATTAAACATTGAAAAAGAACATGTTGAAGGCTTTGCACCTGAAGTAGCTTGGGTAACATATGGTGGTAATGAAAAACTAGAAGAAAGAATGTGCGTAAGACCAACTAGTGAAACCTTATTCTGTGACCATTTCAAAAAAATAATTAAATCTTATCGTGATTTACCAGTTCTTTATAACCAATGGTGTACAATTGTAAGATGGGAAAAAACAACGAGACCATTCTTAAGAAGTAGAGAAATCCTATGGCAAGAAGGACATACAATGCACGCTACTGCCGAAGAAGCTAAAAACGAAACCTTAAGAATGCTTAAAGTATATGAAGACTTCCAAAAAAATTATTTAGCAATGCCTGTTATTGTCGGTAAAAAAACCGATAAAGAAAAATTTGCTGGTGCTGAAGAAACTTATACAATTGAAGCTATGATGTGGGATGGAGTAGCATTACAAAATGGAACCAGCCATTACTTTGGTACGCACTTTGCTAAAGCCTTTGGCATTGAATTCTTAGATAAAGATAATAAATTAAAAACACCATATCAAACTTCATGGGGTTCAACAACCAGAATGATAGGTGGTCTAATAATGACTCATGGTGATGATAGAGGATTAGTATTACCCCCTAAAATTGCACCAACCAAAGTTATGATAATTCCAATAGGCAAAGTTGATACTGAATTAGAACAAGTAAAAGAAACCTTAGCAAATGCGGGTATTACTTATAAAGTTGATTTAACTGATAAAACTCCAGGTTATAAATTTGCCGAAGCCGAAATTAAAGGTTACCCAATTAGAATCGAATTAGGCCGTCGTGATTTGGATAATGGATTCACAACTATTGTAAGACGTGATACTTTAGAAAAAATTCAAGTTCATGACTTAAAAGATATTGCTAATATCATTAATGAAACCATGGATAAAATGCAACATGAAATGTATGAAAGAGCAAAGGCTCGTCGCAACAGCATGATTTATACTGCCACTAACTATGATGAATTTAAAGACATTGCCATGAATAAATCTGGATTTATCAAAATCAACTGGTGTGGTGATGTAGCTTGTGAAAATAAAATCAAAGAAGATACCGGTATGAAATCTCGTTGTATTATTAAAGAAAATACGAGTGATGTCTGCTGTGTCTGTGGTAAAACAAGTAAATACGAAATCTACTTTGGTCGTCAATACTAATTACAAATAAGTTAAAACTCTTATTTGTTTTTTAAACTAAATTACACTAATAATAAATAAAACCTTGTTAAATAAAAAATAATTTGATAATATAGAAAAACAAGAAATGAGGAACATATGAAAAAACTAATTATAATAAAATATGGTGAACTAACAACTAAAAAAGACAACATTAACTTCTTTTTGAGCCAACTAAAAAAGAACGTTAGTAAAATCTTAGAAGGACTAGATACTACCATAACTTTCGATAAATCAAGAATGTTTGTTGAAACAACAAAGTTTGATAAATGCTTAGAAAAACTTCAAAAAGTATTTGGTATCCATGAAATTACTATCGCTTATGAAACTAGCAATGACCCAAAAGATATTGAAGAAACTTTAATTAGCCTTATCCAAGATAAAGCCTTTAAAACTTTTAAAGTTGAAACTAAAAGGAGTTATAAAAAATATCCGGGTACTAGTATTGAAATCTCTAAGCATTATGGTGGCGTAGTATTAAAAAACAAAGATGTAACTGTTGATGTTCATAACCCCGAAGTAACCATAAATATTGAGATTAGAAGCAATAAAGCCTATATCTATTTTGAACAAATACCAGGACTTGGTGGTTATCCCGTTGGAGTCCAAGGCAAAGGCCTATTAATGCTAAGTGGGGGAATAGACTCTCCAGTAGCCGGATACCTAGCCATGAAACGTGGTATCAAACTAGAATGTGTCTACTTCGAAGCTCCTCCTCATACTAGCTTAGAAGCTAAAAACAAAGTGATCGAACTAGCCAGAAAACTAGCTTTATATAACAATGCCAGCATTAAAATGCACGTTATAAACTTTACGGAAATCGAAGAAACTATCTACAAAGAAATACCTAACGACTATCTTATAACAATTATGCGTCGTATGATGTATCGTATCAGTGCCATCCTATGTAGTAGAAACAACCTAAAAGCCATCATTAACGGCGAATCTATTGGGCAAGTAGCCAGCCAAACCCTAACTAGCATGAGAGCCATAAACTCAGTAATCGATATTCCTGTAATAAGACCAGTCGCGTGTTTTGATAAACTAGAAATCATTGACTTAGCTAGAAAAATCGATACTTATGAAACCAGCATCTTACCATATGAAGATTGCTGCACCATCTTCGTTCCTAAACACCCAGTAATCAATCCTGAAATCAAAAAATGCTTAGAATATGAAGAACTAATCGATTACAAAAACATGATCTATAATGCTATTAAAAACGAAGAAATAATTAAAATCAACTATAAACAAGAAAACGAATACCAAGATATTCTCTAGTATAAAATAACCCAATTTAACCATAATACTAATGGTGATATTATGGGAAGATTAGAAAATAATTATTATAAAACTAAAGACTTTATTTTCAAAAGTGATAAAGATAAAAGATACGCGGATGTCTTTAACGAATATGGTTTTAACTTTGAAACAACCAAAGAAACCATCTATGACGATACCAAACTAGCAACCCATCCTAGTATCAATACAACTAAAGAATACCTTAATATGCGTAGTAAATACTAACTTTGAGCTTACTTTAGCTCATTTTTTAATGCAAAATTAACCACTTTCTAGTATAATAGTAAATAGAGGTGGAAAAATGAAAATATTATCAGTAAATGCAGGAAGTAGTTCCTTAAAATTTCAAATGTATGAAATGCCAGAGGCAAAAGTATTAATCTCCGGTATATTTGAAAGAATAGGTATCGATAATGGTATTTATACAATTAAAATAAATGGAGAAAAGTTAAAAAAAGAGGCTGATTTAAAAAATCACAGCGTCGCTGTTAAAATCTTACTTAAAGAATTAGTTGAAAATAAGGTTATTGAATCTTTAGATGAAATCAAAGGTGTTGGTCATCGTCTAGTTCATGGTGGAGATAAATATAATAAATCCGTAATCATTGATGACGATGTAATTAAAACGGTTAAAGAATTAATCCCTTTAGCGCCTTTACATAATCCCGCTAATATTATGGGTGTTGAGGCTTTTAGAAAAGCTATTCCTAATGCCGTTCAAGTTGGATGCTTTGATACAGCCTTCCATCAAACAATGGACGAAGACAGTTATCTTTATGCTGTTCCATATGAATGGTATACCAAATATGGTGTTAGAAAATATGGTTTCCATGGACTAAGCCATAAATATGTATCCCAAAAAGCTTGCGATATTCTAGACCGTAAATATTGCAATGTTATCGTTTGTCACTTAGGTGGCGGTGGCTCAATCTCTGCTGTTCGTGATGGCAAATGTATTGATACATCAATGGGCTTTACGCCAAATGCCGGAATCGTTATGGGTTCTCGTTGTGGTGATATTGATTATAGTATCATTCCTTATATGATGAAACAAACCGGTATGACGATTGACGAAATCGATACTGAATTAAATAAAAAGAGTGGTATGTATGGTTTAAGTGGTATTTCTAGTGACTTTAGAGATATCGAAGCTAAAATATCTATCCGTGATCATCGTGCTATCATGGCTCACCACTTATTCGTTAACTCTGTAGTTAGTTATATTGCTAAATACTACGTTGAACTAGGTGGTTGTGATTGCTTATGCTTCACAGCAGGTGTAGGTGAAAACTCCGCTCACGTAAGACGTATGATTATCGATAGATTAACGCCACTTGGCTTTAGAATCAATCGTGATTTAAATGAAGAAATGCGCTTTGGTAAAGAAGGCTTAATATCAGCTTCTAACTCAACTGTTCCAATCTATGTAATCCCAACTGACGAAGAAGTAATGATTGCAACCGATACATACAAATTAATTCAAGACAATATTAAATAGTAAAAAATAGAAAGAGTTATAGTGTGATTAATCCTGTAATAAAAAAAATATATAAGAAAATCAAAAAATATAATACTATCGTTATCGCCCGTCATATTGGACCGGACCCTGATGCTGTATGTAGCCAAATTGCCTTAAGGGATACCATTAAGGCAACTTTTCCCTCTAAGAATGTCTATGCTGTAGGAATGAGTGTCTCTCGTTTCAAAAGTTTTGGCACCTTAGATAAAATCAATGAAGAAGAGTTAGATAATCCTTTACTTATCGTTTTAGATGTTCCAAATATTTCTAGAATCGATGGTATAACATTTAGCAAATATAACGAAGTAATTAAAATTGATCATCACCCTTACGAAGATAAAATGGGCGATACTGAACTTGTTGATACTACATCTTGTTCCGTTGCCCAGCTAATAGGGGAGCTTGTACTAAATACCAGGCTTAAACTAACTAAAGAAGTTGCTGAAAATATCTTCTTAGGTATTGTTAGTGATAGTGATAGATTCTTACTTCAATATACAACGGCTAAAACCTTCAAGATAGTTAATCAAATTATTGAAAAAACTAATCTTGATTTTACTAATCTTTATGTTAGATTATATGAACGCCCCCTAAACGAAATTAGATTCCAAGGCTACTTAGCCCAAAACTTAATTACAACCGAAAATGGTTTTGCCTATATTAAAATAACCACTGACGATATCAAAAACTTCGGTGTTGACTCTTCAACTGCTAGTAACATGATTAATAACTTTAACTATATTAAAGAAATTAAAGTCTGGACATTCATAACTTATGATCAAAAAAGCACCATGTACAAAGTAAACATAAGAAGTCGTAATGTCGTTATTAACGATATTGCCGCTAAGTACCATGGTGGAGGTCATAAATTTGCTAGTGGCGTTAGAACAACTAATGAGGTTGATATCGATAATTTAATCAAAGATTTAGATGAAAGATGTCGGGAGGTTAACCATGAATAAAAAAGTTAGAAAAAATAAAAAACTTAGAGTATTAATAATATTACTAATCTTAATCCTAGGAATTATCTTATTAGCTAATAAAGATAAAATATTTAAAAACGAAATAACCATCACCTCCCAAGATGAAATAGTTACTACCCCAAATAGTAATATTAACCTTTTAAGTAGTGTTACTGCTAAAAATAGTAAGAACAAAGATGTCAAAGTTACCATTAGAGGAGACTATGACTTAAATAAACCTGGAACTTACGAGTTAGAATACGTTGCTACTGACTCTAATAAAGAAGTAACAAAAAAATTTAGATTAATAGTTAAAGAAGAAAGTACTTCTAAAGAAGAAACTCCAAGTACTAATAAACCTAAAGATAACTCCAATACTTCCAGTAGTAAAAATAATACTCAAATTAGTAGTGATAATAAAACTAATGAAACAGCCAATAAAACATTTACTACATCTAAAGGTTTTAATGGCAAAATAATAAACGGGGCTACTTATATCGAAGGCATCCTAATTGCTAACAAAACTTATGCTTTACCAGAAAACTATGGCAATGGTCTAACCAAAGAAACCCAAAACGCTTTCAATAAAATGCAAGCTGCTGCCAAACTTGATGGTTTAAATATCTATATTTCCAGTGGATTCAGGTCATACGCTACCCAAAAACGTGTCTATAATAACTATGTTAAAAGAGATGGCGTCGAAGGTGCTGATAGATATTCATCACGTCCAGGTCATAGTGATCACCAAACAGGTCTAGCCTTCGACTTAAATACTATCAACGATTCATTTCAATACACTGCTGAAGCCAAATGGCTTTCCCAAAATGCCTACAAATATGGTTTTACCATAAGATTTCCTAAAGGTAGAGAAGAAGAAACCGGTTACAAATATGAATCATGGCATTTTAGATATGTTGGTGAAGACCTAGCAACCAAACTATATAATAATGGGGACTGGCTATCAATTGAAGGATATTTCGGTATAACTAGTACTTATGATTAAGAAGATTAATTCTTCTTTTTTCTTTGAATTAAATATTATGAATACGACTTGAAATTTTTCACAAATTATAAGATAATAGTAATTGATAATAAAGGAGGCTTATATAATGATCGATAAACTACTAACCTTAAGTGAAGAAGAAATAAATGCCTTATTTGATGGCATTGACTTAAGTGAACTACAAGCATTAATAGATAGTGTGAATAAACTAGGAGAATTATATGAATAAAGAAGAATTAAGTAACGCAATAAGCGATTATCAAAAATTATGCCGTGGAAACTACGATACTATTTTAGATGAAATTGAAAGAAAACAAAACGAATTAAATATAATTTTAAAATCAATTGAATTTGCTAAAAAAACTAGTGCCACCCAAGAAGAAATAAATGATTTACTAGAACAAGCTAAAGTCCTTCAAAGCGAAATAGATAAACTATGGTGTCAAAAAAATAAAATGGCTAAAAAATATATTGCTATAAGAGAACTACTAAGTAATGCTGCCGTATCTAAAATTCAAAGAGCAAGTAGTGAAGAAGTAGCTAGCGCTAAAAAGTTAGAACAAGAAGAACTAGAATATGCCCTAGAAGAAAAAGGTAATGAACTAAAAAACTTAGAAGAACAATTATATCATTTAGAACATACTAGTAGTCTTGATAAAGAATCCCAAGAAAAGTTAGATAGTTATCAAAAACGAATCAAAGATATCGAAAACCGTGTTGTCTATGAAAACGCTAAAATGAGCGACGCTATGTGCAAAGAAGTACTAGAATGTCGTACTCATATTAAAAACATCTTAGAACAAGACGCCCATCTTCATAAGGCATATATTAATTCGAATAGCCAATCTCTAAAAGAAGAGATCGAATCTTTAAAAGAAGAAATCGAAGAACTACAAAGAAAAATCGGTATTTTAATCTATCAAAGTGAAGAAAACTATCGTAAATATTTAATTAGTATGGTTCAAGTATCACCCATAAAGAAAAACTATATCCAATTAACAAATGACTATAGTGAACTAAAACTAAAATGCCAAGACATATCTGAAAAATTCAAACCTCAATTAGAAACCTACTTAGAAGAACTTAAATCTTTAATAGCTAAAGTCAAAGAACCAAATGTTATTTCTACAACTGATATCTATACTCTTATGAAAGACTATCCTTATTATAAAGGAGATACCATCATCTTAGAAAAAATGTCTCCAATGATATATAATGCCAATGGTATTTTACTAGATTATCAAAGTATTTTAAATTATGTAACTAATAATAATGATAGTAAAAAATTTATTTATACAGAGTTAGAACAAAATGGTATGTTAGATATTCCTTTTAATAAAGAAACTTGGGAGTCCCTATTTCAAACTACTATTGATGAAAATACTATTACTTACTTAGAAAAAACCTCTAATCTTTATACTAGATTAAGTTCTAAAACTTTCCAAAGTGATACGGATAATCAAACTATTAAAAAATATTTAAATTCTTATAAAGACGCTATTGATAAATTATATCGCAAATTAATGTATAAAAGATTTATTAACCAAGGTGAACTAACTGCTACTATTGCTGACTATAAAACATTAGATAGCTATCAAAACTATATTCAAAAATATTTAGAATTCCTAGATAATAAAATTAAATCTTATCAAAGTTTATTAGAGGCTTTATCTAATATGGAAAAGAAGGGTAACGAAGAACTTAATGATACCTATCTAAGTATTGAAAATAAAAAGGATATAATTGAAAAACTATTAGATAGTATTAAAGTAGATGATATTAAAATAACTGCTGATGTAGAGGAAAATACTGAAGATAAACCTATCAGTATTGGCTTTGAAAGTGTTAATACCTCGCTACATGAACCAGTAGGTGAGCCAATTTTTCTACCTAGTGAAGATACCACTTTAAAACCTCAAATACCAGAAAAACCATTTAATACTACTGAAAGTGCTAAAAAACCAGAATCAGTGGTAGAACAGCCTAAAGTAAATGATGCTACTATGCAACAACTATTTGATCCACTTGGCTTAAATTCTTCTTTAGAAGAACAAAAACTAGATAATATTGATAATGGAATAACTAACCCAGTACCAAGTAAGCCTTTACTAGATGATAATTCTTTGAATCAAGAACCGGAAGCCCCAAAGTTTACAGCTGAAGACTGGGGTATAACTGATGTCCAAGTTTCTGATACTAATCCAGTAGATAATGGTATCGTTGATATTAAGCCTGATGAAGAAGTAATCAGTGAAGATAACAGTATTACAAAATCTTCCTTAAAAAATCCAAAAGATGAATCATTAGACGATAAAGCTAAAGTAGTTGAAGTTGCACCTGTACCAGAAGACATTAAAGCAATGTTAAACTTAGGAAATAATGTTACTCCAAAAGAGCCTGTAATGCCTGACCCTATTCCTGGAGCACCAGAATCTCCAAGTACTTTCTTAAATAAAAAAGATCCTGTTCAAACATTAGAGCCTAAAGAAGAAGATGCACCTATCTTTGTAATTCCTAACGAAGTAACAGCTATTTCTAATCCAAGTGAAACATTAACCTCTCAAAATAATGAGAACACTCAAACTAATAATAATGGCTTAAACCTTTAATCTAATTTAAACAAGCACACAGCTTGTTTTTTCATTATAAAAAAATAATTTATGTCTAAAAAGTGTCTACTTAGTAAATAAAAAGCAATAAAATGTTGCAAATAGAAAATTTTATGATATTATATTAAGACCAAAGGGGGATTATTATGCAAAATTTTATTCAAACATTTAATACTTATGCAACCAATACTGTTAAAAATACTAATGAATTTAATAAAGAAGAAAACATCGTTCTAGATTATACTAACTGTGTATCTTTAAAAGAGGTTATGGATACTTTTAATAAACTATATCTAGATTTTATGGCTGATTATGCTACGATGCCAAAACTTAACTATGCTTTTTATGAAAATTTTATTTCTTTTGAAGAAAACACTTTATTTATGGCATTATATAACGTAAAAGGTATTACTGATAACGATGAATATAAGAACTTTATTATTGAAGAAAAAGATGGTAATATTGAAGCTTATCTCTTTAATCAAGATAAATCTTATAATAAAAAAGTTGATGATATTTCTAAATATGTCTTAAGAGGATACTATAATTTAGCTAAAAAACATGAAGTATTCTTAAAAACTTGTGAACACTTCTTTGAAAAGCTAATCTTCTGCCGTGGCAATGGTATAAATTCTAGTCTTAGCATTAAACTAGTAGGTAATCCATTCCTATCGTGCAATAAATTAAATATAAGCTTTGGAAATATTGATTATACTTCTGGTGCTTGGGTTGACGCAACTTATGATTTAGGACTTAATTACAAATTAGAAAACATTAATGTTATGGAAGGGTATTATGATACGGATAAAACTCAAACTGAAACATTAGACTACTTATTAGAACATTGCTATATAAGTAATGAAAGATTACCAGAAATTTCTAATTATATTCTAGATGAAAAAAGTGCTAAACGAAAATTAAATTAAAAAAGTGGTTGTCAAACTAAATAAAGTATGATATATTTATATTGCTTCGAAAGAAAATTAGAAGCATTATAAACATGGCGATGTAGCTCAGCTGGCTAGAGCATCCGGTTCATACCCGGCAGGTCGAGAGTTCGAATCTCCCCGTCGCTACCAATTAGAATGCTAAGAGAGTCTTAATTGATTCTCTTTTTTCGTATGTTATAAAATTGTACTAAAAATTAAAGAGAAGAGCACTTAAAAACACGTCAAATAAAAAACGCATTTTTACATTGAGACATTTTCACAAGTCATTACTTAAGACATTATCACAAATTAATCATAAAACTCCAAAATCATGAAAAAAACTCTTGCATTTACGAAAACTTTATATTATAATTTAGATATATTTGCCTTAAAGAAAGACACGGGTGATTTTTTGGAACACTATTTTACTAATAATGAAAATTTAAGAAGCGAGTTACGCACTATTAAATACAAAGTAAAAGGTGTTCCTTTTTCATTTCTCAGTGATAATGGTGTTTTTTCGAAAGACGAAATTGATTATGGAAGTATCGTACTAGTAAATTCCATATTAAAAAATACTAACAATGATAATTTAAATATATTAGATGTCGGATGTGGTTATGGCTTTATTGGCATATCACTATCCAAACTATTACACAGCCACGTTGATATGGTTGATGTAAATAATCGTTGCTTACATCTAGCAACCCAAAATATTAAAAACAATAAGGTGGATGCATTTGCCTTTTATAGTGACGCTTTAGATAGCGTTAATAAAAAATATGATTTAATAATAACAAATCCTCCCATAAGGGCTGGGAAAAAAGTAGTAAATAAAATACTATTTGATGCGATGAGACATCTCTTACCAGGGTGCTCATTGTGGTTTGTTATTAGAAAAAATCAAGGAGCCAAAAGTGCAATCAAGGATTTAGAATCCCAAGGCTACGTAGTAGAGATACTAGAAAAAGATAAAGGATTCTATATCATGAAGGCTACCTGTAAGTAGACTTACAAAAATAAAGCATTAAAAAATATTTTAAAGGTTGGGGTGAATAGAAAATGGCATACAAAACAAAAAAATTTGGTGACCATGCAGAACGAAGAACGTTCTCAAAAATTAAGAACACCTTAGAGTTGACAGATTTATTAGAAATACAAAAAAAATCCTACCAATGGTTCTTAGATGAAGGAATTAAAGAAACTTTTGAAGAACTATTCCCAGTAGAGAGCTTTACTGGTAATATTTCTTTGGAATTTGGTGATTATTATTTTGATGAGCCAAGATATTCTATTAAAGAATCTAAAGAACGTATGGTAAACTATGCAGCACCACTAAAAGTAGGAGCAAGAGTTTTTATCCATGAAACGGGAGAAGTTAAGGAACAAGAAATATTCTTAGGCGACATTCCAATGATGACAGATGCTGGAACATTTATCATTAACGGTGCTGAAAGAGTTATCGTTTCACAATTAGTACGTAGTCCATCTATCTATTATAAAAAAGAAATAGATAAAAATGGTCGCCGTATTATCTCATCAGAAGTAATTCCAAACCGTGGTACTTGGTTAGAATACGAATTAGATGCAAGAGATATTCTATATGTTAGAATTGATCGTACAAGAAAAGTTCCAATTACAACATTCCTAAGAGCATTAGGACTTTCTAACGATGAAGATATTTTAGAATTATTTGGTGATAACCAATACATCAAAAATACTTTAGAAAAAGATAGTACTAAGAATACGGATGAAGCTTTAATTGAAATTTATGAAAAATTAAGACCAGGTGAACCAGCAACCCTAGATAGTGCTAAGAACCAACTTATCACAAGATTCTTCGATAAATTTAGATACGATTTAGCTAAAGTTGGACGTTATAAATTTAATCGTAAGTTAAATGTCTTAGATAGATTACTAGGATGCACAATTGCTGAAGATATTAAAGATGAAAATGGTAATGTTATTGTAAGCGATGGTACTTTAATTACTAAAGAAATTTTAGAACAATTAAGACCAATCTTTGCTGCTGGTTACAACGTTAAAGAAGTAACTATCAATGAAGAATTAGATGAATATAACAAAGTTCAAACAGTTAAAGTTTATGATAAGAAAGATGATTCTAAAGTTATTGAAATCATTGGTAATGATCAATCAATCGATATTAGAAGATTAACAATTTCTGATATTTATGCATCAATTTCTTATTACTTAAACTTACATGATAATATTGGTTCCGATGATGAAATCGATCACTTAGCTAATCGTCGTGTTAGACAAGTAGGAGAATTAGTTCAAAAACAATTCAACGTTGGTATGTCACGTATGGAACGTGTAATTAGAGAAAGAATGACTACTCAAGAACTTGAGACAGTTACACCAAAAACTTTAATTAACATTCGTCCTGTAACAGCAGCCTTAAAAGAATTCTTTGGCTCATCACAACTTTCTAAATTCATGGACCAAGTTAACCCAATTGCCGAACTAACAGATAAGAGACGTTTATCATCTTTAGGGCCAGGTGGACTTGCTAGAGACCGTGCTGGTATGGATGTTCGTGACGTTAACTCAAGTCATTATGGTAGAATTTGTCCAATCGAATCACCAGAAGGCCAAAATATCGGTCTTATTACATCAATTGCATCTTATGCTAAGATAAATGATTATGGATTTATTATGACTCCATATCGTAAAGTTGTTGATTGCAAAGTAACTGATGAAGTTGAATACATGACCGCTGATGAAGAAGCTGATTACTATATTGGTTCTGCAACAGTTACTTTGTCTGATGATAATGTTATTTTAGATGACCAAGTATTAGCACGTCTAAACGGTGAAACCGTTATGGTTAAGAAAGAACTAGTTAACTATGTTGATGTTGCTCCAAGTCAAATTGTAGCAATTACAACAAGCTGTATTCCATTCCTAGAACACGATGATGCCCACAGAGCATTAATGGGTGCTAACATGCAACGTCAAGCTGTACCATTAATTACTTGTGAATCTCCAATCGTTGGTACTGGTGTTGAATATATTGCTGCTCGTGACTCAGGATCTACAATTGTTGCTAAAGCTGATGGGGTAGTTGAATACGCTGATTCACGTAAAATTATCGTTAAAAATGCTAAAGGCAAAGATACTTATTACTTAGCCGACTTTGAAAGAAGTAATGCATCTACTACTATTAATCAAAGACCAATTGTTAAAGAAGGTGAGAAGGTACATCGTGGTGAAGTAATTGCTGATGGACCATCAACTCAAAACGGAGAATTAGCCCTTGGTAAAAATATGACAGTAGCGTTTATGACATGTAATGGTTATAACTATGAAGATGCTGTTGTCTTAAACGAAAGATTAGTTAAAGATGATGTTTATACATCACTACATATCGAACATTATGATATTGAATGTCGTGATACTAAACTTGGACCAGAAGAAATTACTAGAGATATTCCAAATGTTGGTGAAGATGCTCGTAAGAACTTAGATTCTAATGGTATCGTTAGAATCGGTACCGAAGTTAAAGATGGCGATATCTTAGTTGGAAAAGTTACACCAAAAGGTGTTCAAGAACTTACTGCGGAAGAAAAACTATTACATGCTATCTTTGGTGAAAAAACTCGTGAAGTTAGAGATACTTCCCTAAGAGTAGAGCATGGTGCTGGTGGAATTGTTCATGACGTTAAAGTTTATACTAAAGAAAACTCTGATGAACTACCTGCTGGTGTTTCAAAAATCGTTCGTGTTTATATTATTCAAAAACGTAAGATTCAAGTCGGAGATAAAATGTCTGGACGACATGGTAACAAAGGTGTTATTTCCCTAATATTACCAGAAGAAGATATGCCTTATACAGCTGATGGTAAACCAGTTGATATCATACTTAATCCACAAGGTGTTCCATCACGTATGAATATCGGTCAAATTCTAGAATTACACTTAGGTATGGCTGGTAAAAAACTAGGCGTTAAATATGCTACTCCAGTATTCGATGGTGCTTCTCAACAAGAAATTTATGAACAAATGGAAGAAGCCGGTATGGATCATGATGGTAAAGTAGTTCTATACAATGGCCGTACTGGAGAACCTTTCGAAAATAGAGTTTCTGTTGGTGTTATGTACATGGTTAAACTACACCACATGGTAGATGATAAACTACATGCTAGAAGTACTGGACCTTACTCAATGGTTACACAACAACCATTAGGTGGTAAAGCTCAATTTGGTGGTCAAAGATTCGGAGAAATGGAAGTTTGGGCTCTATATGCTTATGGTGCTGCTCATGTTCTTCAAGAAATCATGACTGTTAAATCGGATGACATCGTTGGTCGTGTTAAAGTTTATGAAGCCTTAGTAAAAGGTAAACCAATTGATCAAGCAGGAATCCCGGAATCATTTAGAGTATTAATTAAAGAATTCCAAGCTTTAGGTCTAGATGTTCAAATCGAAAATGAAAAGAATGAATTAGTAAGCTTAAAAGATATGGAACAAGATGAAGAAGATGCTGATTCACTAAAAATAGAAGAATTAACTAATAATGAACCAGAAAAGAAAGAGGAAGAATCTTTAGAACCTCAAGAAGATGATACTTATGAGGATGAAGAAGAGGATGAAGATTATGATGATCTTGACGACTTAGAATTTCCTGGCGACGTTAATGAAGAGGAGGAAGATCTTATATGATGGATGTAAATAATTTTAGAGGTATCAAAATATCTATTGCTTCCCCTGAAAAGATTAGGGAATGGTCTTATGGTGAGGTTAAAAAGCCTGAGACCATTAACTATCGTACTCAAAAACCCGAAAGAGACGGCTTATTTTGTGAAAAAATATTCGGACCAACTAAGGATTTTGAATGTTCTTGCGGTAAATACAAGAGATTAAGATATAAAAATGTTATTTGTGATCGTTGTGGTGTAGAAGTAACTTCATCTAAAGTACGTCGTGAACGTATGGGACACATTGAACTTGCAGCACCATGTTCTCACATTTGGTTCTTTAAAGGTGTACCATCTAAGATGAGCTTAGTACTTGATATGTCTCCAAGAGACTTAGAAGAAGTATTATACTTTGTATCTTATGTTGTAATTGACCCAGGTCAAGTACCTTTAGAGAAAAAACAAACTTTATCTGATAAAGAATATCGTGCTTACTATGAAAAATATGGTAATGCCTTCAAAGTAGGAATGGGTGCTGAAGCTATCCAAGAACTACTTAAAGAAGTAGACTTAGATAAAGAAATAGAAGATTTAAGAAAAGAATTAGATGGCGCTACTGGTCAAAAACGTGTTCGTTTAGTAAAACGTTTAGACTGCTTAGTTGCTTTCAAAGAATCAGGCAATCGCCCTGAATGGATGGTACTTACAGCATTACCTGTAATTCCTCCAGATTTACGACCAATGATTCAATTAGATGGTGGTAGATTTGCTACTTCTGACTTAAATGATTTATATAGAAGAATTATTAATCGCAATAATCGTCTAAAGAAATTATTAGAATTAGGAGCGCCTACAATCATCGTTCAAAACGAAAAACGTATGTTACAAGAAGCTGTTGACTCATTATTTGATAATGGCCGTCATGGTAGAAGTGTAACAGCTGCTGGTAACCGTCCACTAAAATCTTTATCTAGTATGTTAAAAGGTAAACAAGGACGTTTCCGTCAAAACTTACTAGGTAAACGTGTTGACTATTCAGGTCGTTCTGTTATCGTTGTTGGTCCATCATTAAAAATGTACCAATGCGGTCTTCCAAAAGAAATGGCTTTAGAACTATTCAAACCCCATGTTATTCATGGCCTAGTAGAAAGAGGCTTAGCTCATAATATTAAAGGTGCTAAAAAGCTAATTGATAATAAAGATGAATGTGTATGGGATGTAGTAGAAGATGTAATTACTGAACATCCAGTAATGTTAAACCGTGCTCCTACATTACATAGACTAGGTATCCAAGCCTTCGAACCAGTTTTAGTAGGTGGTAAAGCTATGCGTTTGCATCCACTTGTATGTGCCGCTTTCAATGCTGACTTCGATGGTGACCAAATGGCTATCCATATTCCATTAAGTGAAGAAGCTAAAGCTGAAGCTCGTATCTTAATGCTTGGTGCTAACAACATCTTAAAACCATCTGATGGTAAACCAATCGTTACACCATCACAAGATATGATTTTAGGTAACTACTATCTATCTATTGAAGAAGCAGGCTTAGAAAACGAAGGTAAAGTATTTAAAAATTCTAACGAAGCCCTAATGGCTTACGAAAGAAAAGAAATAAGCCTTCATACTAGAATTGCTATTCCTGTATCATCATTTAAATATAAATTATTTACTGATGAACAAAAAGATAAATACTTAGTAACAACAGTTGGTAAATTAAAATTCAATGAAATTTTACCAGACTCCTTCCCATATATTAACGAACCATCAAAAGAAAATATTGAAGGAATTACTCCTAATAAATTCTTCTTACCAATGGGTGTTAATATTCCTGAAGAAATTGCTAAAATGCCATTAACTGATCCATTCGTTAAGAAAACATTTAGTAGTCTAATTGCTCAAGTATTTAAAAGATATAAAACTACTGAAACATCAGTTATGTTAGATAAATTAAAAGACTTAGGTTTTAAATATTCAACTATTGCTGGTATTTCAATCTCTATGAGTGATGTAATTGAATCTAAACAAAAAGGTCAAATTATTGCTGATACTCAAAGTAAAGTAGATAAAGTAAATAAACAATTCCAAAGAGGTTTAATTACTGAAGATGAACGTTATAAGACTGTATGTTCATTGTGGGCTAAAGCAACATCTGATATTTCACAAGAACTACAAACCATCGCTAAAGAAAATATGATGAACCCAATCTTCATGATGATGAATTCTGGAGCCCGTGGTTCTGCTAACCAGTTTAACCAACTTGCTGGTATGCGTGGTTTAATTGCTAAACCAACTGGTGAAACTATCGAAATCCCAGTTAAGTCAAACTTAATTGAAGGATGTAACGTAACTGAGTTCTTTATCGGTACCCGTGGTGGTCGTAAAGGTATCGTTGATACAGCCTTAAGAACTGCCGATTCAGGATACTTAACTCGTCGTTTAGTAGATGTTGCTCAAGATATCATTGTTAAAGAAGAAGATTGTGGCACAATAAATGGTGTTGAAGTCACTGATTTCATTGATACAAGATCTAATACTATGATCGAACCATTAATTGAAAGAATTATTGGTAGATATACTGCAACTAAAGTAATTAACCCAGAAACTAAAGAAGTTATTATTGATAAAAATCAATATATTACTGAAAATATCGCTAATAAGATTATCAAAGCTGGTATTAAGAAAGTTGAAATTAGAAGTGTTCTAACATGTAATACCGTAAATGGTGTATGTCAACATTGTTATGGACGTAACCTTGCAACTGGAAACTTAGTTGAAACCGGAGAAGCTGTTGGTATTATGGCTGCTCAATCAATTGGTGAACCAGGTACACAGCTTACCATGCGTACATTCCACGAAGGTGGAGTTGCCGGTGGCGATATTACTCAAGGTCTTCCAAGAGTTGAAGAACTATTTGAAGCTCGTAACCCTAAAGGTAAAGCAACTATTGCTGAAATTGCTGGTAAAATTGCTTCCATTGAAGAGACTAATGGTAAATACAAAATTATCATTGAAAATGACGTTGAAGCAAGAGAACATATCACTAACTACAATACTAAACTATGCGTAGAATTAGGCGATATGGTAAATGCAGGTGATCCATTAACTGTTGGTTCAATCGCACCAAAAGAATTACTTGCGGTAACTGACCCAATAACTGCTCAACAATACATTGTTAAAGAAGTTCAAAAAGTTTATAAATCTCAAGGTGTAGACGTTTCTGATAAACATATCGAAGTTATTGTTCGTAGAATGATTTCTAAGATGAAGATTTTAGATGGTGGAGATACTGACTTAGTAGCTGGACTATCTGTAACATTAAATGAATTTGCTAATGCTAATAAACCAGTATTATTAACTGGTGGCGTACCTGCAACTGGACTTCCAGTAATGTTAGGTATTACTAAAGCATCATTAGAAACAGATTCCTTCCTATCAGCAGCATCCTTCCAAGAAACTACAAGAGTATTAACTGATGCTGCCATTCGTGGTAAAGTTGATCATCTAAGAGGGCTTAAAGAAAATGTTATCATAGGTAAACTTATCCCAGCTGGAACAGGAGCAAAACAATATTCTGATATTCAAACAGTTTTAGAAAAAGAATTCATGGATGATGATGCTCAAGAAATGTTAGAAGAACAACTTATGGATGATACTGGCGAAGACAAAGTAGACGCTATGGTAGAATCTGAAGAAGAATCTAACGAAGAAACTAGTGAAAATTAGTTTCTTTTTTCTTTTGTATAATTTTTAAAAAAATTAGCACTCTAGTATTGACAAGTGCTAAAAATAAGAGTATTATATACTTAGCATTTGAAAGAAAAGAGTGCTAAAAAGAGGTGGTTATCTTGGATGAAAGACAACAAAGAATCCTAAAGGAAATTGTTGAAAACTACATTAAATCAGCCAAGCCAATAGGTTCAAAATCTTTATGCCAAAAATTCAAATGTTCATCAGCAACGATAAGAAACGAAATGGCTATCTTAGAAAGCCTTGGATACATTGAAAAAAACCATATTTCTAGTGGGCGAGTGCCATCGGAACTAGGGTATAAATACTACGTTACATATTTGATGAAACCAAAAGAATTAAATGGTGAAGAAATGTTGAAGTTACAAACCATATTTTCCAATCAAAACTTAGAAATATCGGATGCGATTACTAAGTGCGTGGATATAATTAGTGAAATAACTAACTATACCTCAGTAATCTTAGGCAGTAGTTCCAAAGATAATGCTCTGCAACAAGTAAGTATTATTCCTCTTGCTAATAACAAGATAGTAGCCTTAGTATGTACTGATAAAGGCATCGTTGAAAATAAACAATTTACCTTACCAGAAAATACTAATATTGAGGAAGTAGTTAAAACATCGGAAATTATTAATAAAATGTTAGTTGGAACACCAATTAATGAAGTATCTGAAAGACTAGAATTTGACATTAAACCAATTATTGCTAAAAAAATAAAACAATATGAACAAGTTTATAACATCTTCTATGATGCTTTCCATAACTTCACTAAAAACAGCTCAAATGTTCACTTTGGTGGTAAAGCCAACCTTTTAAAACAACCTGAATATGACAATGTCAGTGATGTAAAAAGAATTATTACCAAATTTGAAGATGAAAACTTACTAAGAAAAATTGATACTAATGTGGATGGCATAAACGTCTATATTGGCGACGAAAATGAATTTGATAAAGATGTTACCATCGTTAAAACAAAATATCATATCAATGGGGAAGAAGGAACCATTGCTGTAGTAGGACCAAAAAGAATGGAATATGCTAAAGTAGTAGGGCTTCTAAAATACATTAATGATAATTTAAATGATGAAGAACATCATATAGACTAAGAGGGATTTTATGGAAGAAAAAAAGAAAAAAATGATGGAAGAAGAACTTCCAAAAGAACATCAAGCAAAATGTGAAAAGCATTGTTGCAAAGATCACAATAAAAAGCATGATCATCATGAATGCGAATGCCAAAAAGAAACCGAAAATAAAACTAAGGAACTTAATGAAAAAGTCTTAAGACTATCTGCCGAGATGCAAAATATGCGTCGCAGATATGAAGAAGAAAAAAGTTCTATGGCTAAATATGAAGGCAGTGAATTAATAAAAAATTTACTTCCGATTCTTGATAACTTTGAACGTGCTATAGCTATGGATGCAACTGAGAATGAAAAGTACTTAGAAGGATTTAAAATGATATATGCCAATATGATTACAACTTTAAAAAATATTGGCGTAGAAGAAATTGATTGCTTACATAAGCCTTTTGATCCAAAATATATGGAAGCAGTATTAACTGAAGAAATAATTGAAGAAGAACAAGGCGTTGTCTTAGATGTCTTACAAAAAGGTTATATGTATAAAGATAAACTACTTAGACCAGCAATGGTAAAAGTAAATGAATAAATATTAAAGGAGAGATTATTATGAGTAAAATTATAGGTATTGATTTAGGTACAACTAACTCATGTGTAGCTGTATTAGAGGGTGGAGTTCCTCATGTTATTACAAATCCAGAAGGTAACAGAACAACTCCTTCAGTAGTAGCGTTTAAAGGTGACGAAGAATTAGTCGGTGAAACTGCTAAACGTCAAGCTGTAACTAACGTAAAAAATACAATTTCAAGTATCAAGAGAAAAATGGGTACTGATGAAAAAGTTGAAGCCAATGGCAAGTCATATACTCCAGAAGAAATTTCTGCTAAAATCTTAATGAAACTTAAGAGTGATGCTGAAAGCTATTTAGGAGAAAAAGTTACTAAAGCTGTTATCACAGTTCCCGCATACTTTAACGATGCTCAAAGACAAGCAACTAAAAATGCTGGTAAAATTGCTGGCTTAGATGTTGAAAGAATTATCAACGAACCAACAGCTGCTGCCTTAGCATATGGTATTGATAAACAAGAAAAAACACATACTGTCTTAGTATACGACTTAGGTGGTGGTACATTTGATGTATCTATCCTAGAACTAGGTGATGGTGTTTTCGAAGTTAAATCAACTGCTGGTAATAACCATTTAGGTGGCGATGACTTCGATCAAAGAGTTATGGATTACTTAGTAAGTGAATTTAAAAAAGAAAATGGTATAGATTTATCTAACGATAAAATGGCAATGCAAAGAATTAAAGATGCTGCTGAAAAAGCTAAAAAAGATTTGTCTGGTATGATGAGTGCTGAAATTTCTATTCCATTCATTGCTCAAAGTGCTGAAGGACCATTACATTTAAATATGACTTTAAACAGAGCTAAATTTGAAGACTTAAATAAAGACTTATTTGATTCTACGTTAGATGCTGTTCATAAAGCCTTAAGTGATGCTAAATTAACTAACAATGATATCGATAAAGTATTATTAGTTGGTGGTTCAACAAGAATTCCTTATATTCAAGATTTAGTTAAGAAAGAATTAGGCAAAGAACCTTCTAAAGAAGTTAACCCCGATGAAGTTGTTGCTATGGGTGCTGCTATCCAAGGTGGCGTTCTAACTGGTGAAGTTGACGACTTAGTATTATTAGACGTTACACCATTATCACTTGGTATTGAAACAATGGGAAATGTTATGACTGTTCTAATTCCAAGAAATACAACTATTCCAACATCTAAATCTCAAGTATTCTCAACGGCTGCTGATAATCAACCTGCTGTAGATATCCATGTTCTACAAGGTGAAAGACCAATGGCTTCTGATAACAAGACTTTAGGTAACTTCCGTCTAGACAGTATTCCTGCCGCACCACGTGGAGTTCCACAAATTGAAGTTAAATTTGATATTGATGCAAATGGTATTGTTAATGTTACTGCTAAAGATTTAGGAACTAACAAAGAACAATCTATTACAATTACTTCTTCAACTAACCTTAGTGATGAAGAAATCGAAAAGATGAGAAAAGAAGCTGAGGCTAATAAAGAAGCCGACGATAAGAAGAAAGCCTTAGCGGAAGCTAAAAATGAAGCTGATGCTACAATCTTCCAAACTGAAAAATCATTAAAAGATTTAGAAGGCAAAGTAAGCGACAGCGATAAAAAGTCAGCTGAAGATAAAATTGCTGAATTAAAGAAAACTTTAGAAAGTGATAATGTTGATGACATTAAAGCTAAAACTAAAGAACTAAGCGATATAGCTATGAAATATGCCCAAAAAGTATATGAAGAAGCTGCTAAACAAAACCAAGCAAATAATGCCAATGAAACTTCGAATACTGACTCTAAAGACGATGTCAAAGAAGCTAAATACGAAGAAAAATAATTTGATAGATAAAGAAAAGTTCTAGGTGACTAGAACTTTTCGACCATAATAGAAAAGGATAATTTATGAAAAGATGCGAAGTTAAAGAAAATGCTAAATGGAATTTAGAGTATTTCTTTAAAAACACTGAAGAATATAAAAATAGTATTTTAAAAACAAAAGAACTATTAAAAGAATTAGTTAGTATGAAAGGATCTCTTACTAAGGATAAAGAAAACTTTTATAAGTTTTTAACATTAGATGATGAAATAGAAAAAAAATTAGAAAACATATATGTATATTCTTACCTTAATCATTATAGTGATACCAACGACGAGTTTGGTAAGAAACTAAAAAATCAAGCTGATAAACTAGAAGAAAAAGTTGCTAATGAAACTTCATTTATTAGAAGTGAATTACTAAGTAATGATTATGACTACATCTTAAACTTAATGGCAAATGATAAAAGATTTGATGAATATCGCTTCAGCATTGAAAAAATGTTTCGCTATAAAAATCATACCTTAAGTGAAGCCGAAGAAAGGATAATTTCTTTAGCGTCCAATGCCTTAGGAACAGCTGATAATGCTTTTTCGGCTTTAGATAATGCCGATGTTAACTTTGGTAAAATCATGATTGATGGGGAAGAGGTCGAACTAACTCATAGCAACTATATTAAGCTAATTGGTCATAAGAATCAAAATACTCGTAAAAGAGTATTTGAACAATACTATAAATACTATGTCGACCATAAAGAAACCATTGCTGAACTATATAAAGGTCAAGTAAAACAAGATATCTTCTATAGTACTATTAGAAAATATCATAGTCCTTTAGAGGCCTCCTTATATGGCGATAACATAAATGTTGAAGTTTATAAAAACTTAATTAATACCATTCATGAAAACCTTGAACCTATATACGAATACATGAAAGTTCGTAAAGACTACATGGGTGTAAAAGAACTTCATATGTATGATATCTATACCGATTTAATTAAAGAGGATCCTAAGACATTTACTTATGAAGAAGCTAAAGCTAAAGTTTTAGAAGCTTTAAAACCCCTAGGAGATACCTACATTAAAGATTTAAAAAATATTTTTGATAGTTCTAGAGTAGATGTTTATCCTAACGATGGTAAAAGAAGTGGTGCTTATCAGTGGGGTAGTTATTATGCCGGACCATTTGTTTCCACAAACTTTGACGGCACCGAAGATAGTGTTAGTACCATAGCCCATGAACTAGGCCATGCCATGCATTCTTTCTATTCTAAGAAAAATCAATGCCATACTAACGCTAACTACCCAATATTCCTAGCTGAAATTGCTTCAACGGTAAATGAAGTATTATTAAGTGAATATAATATTAAAAATGCTCAAAATGATACCGAAAAGCTTCTATATCTAACGGATTTCCTGGATAAATTTAGAGCGACAGTTTATCGTCAAACAATGTTTGCCGAATTTGAAATGTTAATCCATGATATGGAACAAAAAGGCAATGCCCTAACAAGTGAAACTTTGTATCAAACATATTACAACTTAAATAAATTATATTATGGTGATAATGTTATAAGTGATAAATTAATTGGTTATGAATGGTCAAGAATCCCTCATTTTTATACACCATTTTATGTGTATAAATATGCAACAGGATTTATGGCAGCTGTATCAATAGCAACTGATATTTTAAATAACAAACCACAATCTTTAGAAAACTATCTAAACTTCTTAGCTAGTGGTTGTAGTAAATATCCATTAGATACTTTAAAAGCCTGCGGTGTTGACATGACTACCAAAGAGCCAATTGAAAAATCTATCGAATTATTTAAAAATAGATTAAAAATGGTTGAAGAAATAATTAAGAAGGAGGAAGAATATGGCAAAGAATAAAGATTATTATGAAACATTAGGAGTTTCTAAGACTGCTACTCAAGACGAAATAAAATCAGCCTTTAGAAAATTAGCTAAAAAATATCACCCTGATATTAATAAAGAACCGGGAGCTGAAGAAAAATTCAAAGAAATAGGGGAAGCTTATTCTATATTAGGCGACCCCGAAAAACGTAAGACTTATGACCAATTTGGCTCAGCTGCTTTTGAACAAGGAGGCGCGGGAGCTGGTGGGTTCCAAGGTCAAGGATTTGGTGGTTTCTCATTCGACGATGATATCTTTAAAGATTTATTTGGTAGTGCCTTTGGACAATCATTTAATTTTGGCGGTGGAAGAAGTAGCCGAAGTACTAATAGACCTACTAAAGGTGAAGATAGCCTAGTTAGAATTAACTTAACTTTTGATGAAGCCGTATTCGGTTGTCATAAAACTATATCTATCGACTTAAACGAAAAATGTAGTGAATGTAATGGTGCTGGTGGTTTTGATGCCAAAACTTGCCCTACATGTGGTGGCCAAGGCCGTGTAGTTGAATCTCGTCAAACTTTATTTGGCATGTTCCAACAAGAAACTATCTGCCCTGATTGTAATGGTAGTGGCAAAACTTATGCTAGAGTATGTTCAAATTGTCGTGGTAAAGGTTTTTATACTAAGAAAAAAGATATCGAAATTGAAATTCCTGCTGGAGTTGATACCGGAACCCAATTAAGAATAAGTGGCAAAGGTTCAGCTGGTAAAAATGGTGGCCCAAACGGCGACATTTATATCGAATTTAAAGTTAAAGAACACCCATTATTCGAACGTAAAGATGACGATATTTACTTACAACTTCCAATAACTATTACTGATGCTATCTTAGGATGCAAAAAAGAAATACCTACTATCTATGGTAATGTAGTTATGGCCATAGATGCTGGTACCCAAAATGATACTAAACTTCGTATCAAAGGAAAAGGTGTTGAAAACCCTAACAGTGGCCGTAAAGGTGATATGTACATAATAGTTAACGTAGTCGTTCCAACTAAACTAGATCGTAATCAAAAAGAATTAATCAAACAATTAAGTGAAACGGATTTAGAAAATAGTAGTGAATTTAAAACTATCAAGAAATACATGGATTAGTAACATAATCCTTTTTCTTTTGTCAAAATTTGTTAAATAAAGTAAAATTTTTAAAAATTAGCTTTAGCAAGTTGTAAAATAATAATTATCTTGATATACTTTACTTAGAGGTAATAGCATATGAGGAAAAAATACAAGACAACTTTACTTTTATTAGCAATTCTTTTACTAATTAGTATCGGTGTCTCTATCTCTTATGCCCATTACGAAAAAACTTTACAAAATAATCCCAATGACACTTTAGTAACCTCCGATGAATATCTAAGTATCAACTATTTAGACGGTAATTATTATGATATTAAATCCTTTAAAGAAGGGGATACCATTGTTAAAAAAATATCTATTACTAATGTAACTACTAAAGAACTATATGTTACCATTGCCCTAATGGATATTAACAAAGAAACTCATGATTTAAATGTTCGCTTAGTAGATAAAGATAATAAAGAAGTATATAATGAATCTTTAGGTAATATCGATACCGAACTTATTAAAACTAAAGAACTAGCAGCGGGTCAAACCATGTCTTATACTGTTTATCTAACCTATAATGGAAAAGAAGACAACTATGGCTTAACTGCCAATCTAATCGCTTATAAAGAATTAATAAAAAAGGATCGTAAAACTTTAAAAGAACTAATTTTAGCTAATAATAACTTAAGTCAATTACAAACTAACATTGGGGAAGTTGCTACTAACCCTGAAGGTTTAATAGAAGTCCAAAATGATACGGCTTCAACTTACTACTTTAGAGGTTCTGTAACTAATAACTACGTTAAATTTGCTAATGTAATGTTTAGAATCGTTAGAATAAATGAAGATGGCTCAGTAAGATTAATAACTGATAATCTTCTAGATAATAAAGTTCCATATAAAAAGACTGTCTCCGATATCGAAGATGCCGGAAATGTTCTTCTAAGTACCTCAACAATTAAAGAAACCTTAGACGACTTTTATAACAATACCCTAAGTGATTATCAAAAATACGTTGTTGATTCTAACTTTTGTAGTGAAAATACATACTACATCGAAGAAGAAAATAAAAAACTATTTACTTCTTATAACCGAATTATTAATGAAACAACAGCTTCACTATCTTGTAGTGGTACCCTAGAACAATCTAAAGTGGGCTTACTAAGTATTGATGAAGCCATATATGCTGGCGCTAGTAAAAATGGCACTAATACTTCATATTATCTATATAATCCTAATATTACATCTACTTGGTGGACATTAACCGGTAGCCAAGTCTTACTAAATAATAATGCTGTTGATAATTTTGCTATTGGCATAACTGGAGAAATTCTAAGTGAAACAAAAATAACATCAAACCAAGGTATTAGGCCAGTAATTTCTTTAGATAAAACAGTAAGCGCTAGTGGTTCTGGTACTTATGAAGATCCATATGTAATTGAGTAGTAGATTATCTACTATTTTTTCTTTAAATTAATTTGACAAACTGAGTACTTTATGCTAAAGTATAAAGTCCTTGGAGGGGATTATAATGAATAAAATTAATGATTTAGAAAGAGCCAAAATTCTTGAGACTAAGTATTACTGTGGAATGGTGCCTTACGTTCTTGGAGCTCACGGTCTAGTAGGATTCGATGGTAATGAAAGAAATTTAGATAATCTTTTAGATAATATCGTCTCACCAGTAGAATACCCAAAAACCCCATATAATACTGATGAAATTTCGCTAATAGTTTACCCAGAAAATGAAAACACCTTACGTTTAGAATTCAATATTGTCTCACGTTTAAATATGAATTCCAAAGTAAAAACTATTAATATAACATATAAAAGAGGACAAAGGTTATTTTTAACTGCTAATCCTGATTTCACTCAAACTAATAATTATTGTGAACAAATACCATCTCAAGCAAGAACACTTAAAATAAGATAGGAAAAACTTGCAAAATTCATAAAAATCCCCTTGTTATTGGGGATTTTTTTTGATACAATAACCTTGGCTTTAAAAACCAAATATTCATATTTACTTAGAGATATCCTCGAGTGCCGAAGAGGTGAGGGTAACTTGTTTGAAAGTAAATAGAAGCATAACGAAGGAGGGATTTTTAATGGCTGTAGTTTCTATTAGTAATTTATTAGAAGCTGGGGTTCATTTTGGTCATCAAACCAAAAGATGGAATCCAAAAATGAAGGAATATATCTTCACAACAAGAGATGATATTTATATCATTGATTTACAAAAAACTTTAGCGTGCATGGAAGAAGCATACGCTGCAATTAGTGAAATTGCTAAAAATGGTGGTACTTTCTTATTTGTAGGTACTAAAAAACAAGCTCAAGAAGCAGCTTTAGAAAATGCTACACGTTCTAACTCATACTATGTAACTCAAAGATGGTTAGGTGGAACATTAACAAACTTCAGAACTATTAGAAGAAGAGTTAAGAGATTAGAAGAAATCGAAAAAATGGAAGAAAATGGTACATTCGATGTATTACCTAAAAAAGAAGTTATTCAAATTAAGAAAGAATATGAAAAATTAAATAACTTACTAGGTGGTATTAGAGAAATGACTAAATTACCACAAGCTTTAATTATCGTTGATCCTAAAAAAGAATACAACGCTATAAGAGAAGCTAGAAAACTAAACATTCCTATTTTTGGTATCGTTGATACTAACTGTGATCCAGATGACGTTGATTACGTAATTCCAGGTAATGACGATGCTGTAAGAGCTGTAAAAGTTGTTATTGGTGCTTTAACTAATGCTATTTGTGAAGCTAATGGACTTGAAGTAATTGATTATGTAACAGAAGTAAAAGATGTTGCTAAAGACGATAAAAAAGAAGAAAAAAAAGCTCTAAAAAAAGAACTTGAAGAAATCAAAAAAGAAGATGAATTAGAAGCTAAATCTTTAACTGAACTTAAAGCTATGGCTAAAGAAGCTAAGATTAAAGGTTATTCTACAATGAAAAAAGAAGAATTAATTGCATCTTTAAATAAATAATAAAAATAGGAGGAATAATTATGATAAGTGCAAAAGAAGTTAATGAATTAAGAAAAACTACTGGTGCCGGCATGATGGATTGTAAAAAAGCTTTAGAAGCCACAAATGGCGACATGAATGCTGCTATGGGCTGGCTAAGAGAAAAAGGTATTGCTAAAGCTAATAAAAAAGAAGCTAGAATTGCTGCTGAAGGACTTGCTAATATCTATGTAGATGGTAACAAAGCCGTAATCCTTGAAGTTAATTCAGAAACAGATTTTGTTTCTAAAAATGATGAATTTAAGAGTATGATTGAAAACATTGGTAAGACATTACTTACTAGTGATGCTAAAACTTTAGAAGAAGCTAATGCTCTAAAATTCGAAGAAGGAACTATCGCTGATTATATTGTTAATAAAACAGCTAAAATTGGTGAAAAACTTTCTTTAAGAAGATTTGAAATTATTACTAAGAGTGATAATGAAGAATTTGGTTCATACCTACATATGGGTGGAAAAATTGCTGTTCTTACAGTAGTTGAAGGCGCTAATAGCGAAGTTGCTAAAGATGTAGCAATGCAAGCTGCTGCTATGAAACCACAATATACATTTGAAACTGATGTTCCAGAAGAAGTTGTTGCCAAAGAAAAAGAAACTTTAAAAGTTGAAGCAATGAACGAAGGAAAACCAGCTGAAATTGCTGAAAAAATGGTTATTGGTAGATTAAAGAAATTCTTCAAAGAAATTTGTTTAGAAGACCAAGAATTTATTAAAGATGGTTCTGTAGATGTTAAAACTTACATCAAAAATAACGGTGGTAAGTTAGTTAAAATGGTTCGTTATGAAGTAGGAGAAGGAATTGAAAAAAGACAAGAAAACTTTGCTGAAGAAGTTATGAACCAAGTTAATGGCACTAAATAATTGTCAATAATTGCGTAAAGTCAGAGGTAGCTCTGGCTTTTTAAATACAATAATGTTTACAAAAAATAGAAATTAGAGTACTATTATATTAGATAAGTCTATAAAGAAGGTGAATTAATGAAACACTATAGTGTAATGTTAAATGAATGTATTAATAATTTAAATATTAAAAGTGATGGTATTTATGTTGATGGAACTCTTGGGTTAGGAGGACATTCTAGTGAAATACTAAAAAAATTAACTACTGGACATCTATATGCTTTTGATGAAGATGAAATGGCTATTGATTACGCTAAAGAGCGCCTTTCTAAAATAAATAATAATTTTACTTTAATCAAATCTAACTTTGCTAATATGACAGAAGAACTAAAAAAATATGGTATTGAAAAAGTTGATGGTATTTTATTTGACTTTGGTGTTTCATCACCGCAAATTGATAATCCTGATAGAGGATTTAGCTTTATGCATGATGGCTCTCTAGATATGCGAATGGATAGAAGTACTAAATTAACGGCTGCTGATATCGTTAATACCTATAGTGAGGCCAAACTAACCGAAATATTTTATAAATACGGGGAAGAAAAAAAATCTAAATTCATCGCCCAGTATATTGTTAAAAATAGACCAATTACCACAACTTTAGAACTAGTTGATGTCATAAATGACGCGGTAGGTAATAAATACTTTAATCTAAATCACCCTGAAAGAAGAATTTTCCAAGCCTTAAGAATTGAAGTCAATCAAGAACTAAAAGTAATTGAAACTGTATTACCTCAAGTAATTGACCTTTTAAAACCCGAAGGCCGCTGTGCCATAATAACATTTCATTCCCTAGAAGACCGTATCGTAAAACAATACTTTAAAACCCAAAGTGAAGTAAATGAACTAGTTAAAGGCTTACCAGAAATACCTTTAGAGTATAAACCTAAAATAAAATTAATTACTAAAAAGCCATTAACGGCAACAAAAGAAGAATTACAAGAAAATTCTCGTAGTAAAAGTGCTAAACTAAGAGTAATAGAAAGGATTTAAAATGAAGAAAAATAAGAAAGCAAAAGCCATCCGCGGTGAAAAAATAATTTGGTTACTTATTTTCTTAGTTTTATTTATGACCCCTTTAATTCATGTTGTAACCAAATCCAAATTATCCCAAACTAATATCGAAGTTGAAAGACTAAAAAAAGATATATCTAAACAAGAAAATGTTAATGAATCATTAAATATGAAAATTAACGAACTAGCATCACTAGATAAAATAAGAGAAGTAGCTGAATCTAACGGCTTATCATATAAAAATAATAATATCAAAGTAGTAGAATAGGAGATTTTATGAAAAAGAATAATACTGTTAAAATTAATATGGGACTAATAATAGTTATTATTCTTTTTTTCGTTGCCATCATAATTAAGCTTAGCTACGTTAATATCGCTAAAGATGTAGATGGCATTGATATTGAAGCGTTTGCTAATAACCGTAATACTACCAAAAAAACATTATACGCCACCCGCGGTGCCATATATGATACTAATGGTGATTATCTTGCTCAAACCGTTAACTCTTATACCATAATTGCTTATCTTTCATCATCCCGTACTACTAATCCAGATAATCCACAACATGTTGTTGATAAAGAAAATACCGCTAGAAAATTAAGTGAAATACTTACTCTAAATGGCAAAACATCTATGACTTATGAATATATTTTAAGTCGTCTTAACCTAGAGGGACGTTACCAAGTAGAATTTGGTTCAGGCGGTAGTGGCATTACCGAACTTTTAAAATCTGAGATTGAAAATTTAAATCTTCCCGGTATAGATTTTGTTGCTTCCTCTAAAAGATACTACCAAATGGATAAATTTGCATCTTACTTAGTTGGATATGCTAGAAAAAATGATGATGGTAAAATAGTCGGTGAAATGGGTATCGAGAAATACTTCAATAACGAGTTATCAGGTAAAGATGGTCAAACCGAATATCAAACCGATTCTTATGGTTACAAATTACCTAACTCCAATGAAAATACTACGCCTGCAACTGCTGGAGCCAACATCTATCTAACTATCGATAATAACATTCAACTATTCTTAGAACAAGAAATAAATAACTTAACTAAAGAAAATAGTATGGCGTGGATGACTTTCACGATTGCCGATGCCAAAACTGGCGCTATCTTAGCTAGTGCATCTAATCCTTCATTTAACCCCAATAAATTAGATATCACTAACTACTTAAACCCCTTAGTGTCTTATGCATATGAACCCGGTTCAACTATGAAAATATTTTCATTCATGGCCGCCATGGAAAATGGTATTTATGATGGTTCTAAAGAATATATGTCCGGAAAACTTCAAATTGGTTCGGATACCGTTAATGACTTTAACAAAGTCGGGTGGGGTAAAATTAATTTCGATACTGGGTTTAGTTATTCTTCTAACACCGCTGCATCCCTTCTAGCCTTAGACCTTGGTAATGAAAAACTAAGAGCGTTCTATGACTTACTGGGATTTGGCCAAAAAACAGGTATAACTCTTCCTGATGAAGTAACCGGTAAAATTGATTTCCAATATCCAATTGAACTAGCAACGGCTTCATTCGGTCAAGGTATTACCACAACCCCAATTCAAAATATTCAAGCTCTAACTAGTATTGCTAATGATGGTATGATGTTAAAACCATATATCGTAGATAAAATAGTTGATCCTAACACTAATAAAGTCTTGTATCAAGGCGGTAGGGAAGAAGTACGTAAAGTTGCTTCTACTGAAACTATTAAAAAAATTCAAGATATGATGCATAATGTTGTTTATTCTAACCTTACAGATGCTAAGAATTATAAACCAGCTATGGTTGAAATGATAGGTAAAACTGGTACTGCCCAAATTGCTAACCCCAATGGGCGTGGGTATCTAACAGGAAGTAACGATTATATTCGAAGTTTCTCTGGTTTATTCCCTTATAATGACCCTCAATATATTGTCTACATCTCTGTAAAGCAATTCTCTGGTAACTTCAAAAAAGTATCACAGGCAGTTGTTAATGTCGTTGACGAAATTGTTAAATATAAAAATATTGTTTCTACTGTTGAAGAAAATAAAGAACAAAGTATCATTGTCTTAGAAAGTTATTTAAATACTGATGTTCTAAGTACCGAAGAAAAACTAAAAGCCCTAGGACTTAACCCGGTAGTTATTGGTGATGGTAAATACGTAGTTAACCAATATCCTAATAAAAAGTCTCGTGTTTTAAAAGGTTCTAAAGTATTTCTAAAAACTGAAAGTCAAAACATTACCATGCCGGATGTTACTAACTGGAGTGAAAATGAAATTACTACGTTCTGTAATTTTATTGGTCTTAAGTATACCCTAAATGGCTCTGGCCATGTTACTAGTATCTCTATTCCCGCTGGTAGTGTGATTGATTTAAGTACGATAGTTGAAATAAATTTGACTAAATAAACAAAATTTTTACTTACACAAAAGAAAAAAATGTGCTATATTTAATAATGCCAATCAAAAGTAGAATATCTTCTTCGATGAGCTCTACTTTTTTTCTTGGTTTAGAAGGAGTTTATATATATGAAAAAAAGTGATTTAGGTCATGATAATATCAATAAACTTTTATTAGCATTCGCTATCCCTTGTGTAATCAGTATGTTAATTAACTCAGTTTATAATATTGTTGACCAAATATTTATTGGTAAAGGAGTAGGAACATTAGGTAATGCTGCCACTAATGTCATATTTCCTTTAGTTATTATTTTTAACGCAGTTGCTGGTCTTATCGGTAATGGTGCGGCAGCAAATTTTTCTCTAAAATTAGGAGAAGGTAAGAATAAAGAAGGCGCTAGTATCATAGGTGGTGCTACCACAATGTCATTCATAGTAGCAATCATCTTAAGTATCCTATCCTATATTTTCTTACCAAAACTAGTATACTTCTTTGGATGTACCGATAGTGTCTATAACTACGCTATTGATTATGGTCGTATTATAATACTAGGTGCTCCCTTCATGATAATCTATTCTAGTTTATCGCAATTAATTAGAGCCGACGGAAATCCAGGTTATTCCATGGTTTTACTAGTCGTTGGTGCAATTATCAATATCGTTCTTGACCCAATATTCATCTTTACTTTTAATATGGGTGTTAAAGGTGGCGCTATCGCAACAGTTATCGGGCAAATCGTTTCATTCATTATGGCTATTTTATATCTAAAAAGAACTAAAAGTGTTAAACTAAATATCAAGGACTTTAAAATTGATAAAAATATTTTCCGTAGTTTAAGCCTTGGTCTTTCAAGTTTCATTACTCAAGCCACTGTCCTAGCGTTATTTGTTTTCATGAACAATATGATGACTAAATTTGGCGCTGTTAGTAAATATGGTGCTGATATTCCATTATCTGTATATGGTGTTATCTCTAAAATCAACAGTCTTTATATTTCGACAATCTTAGGAATTTCTATTGGTTCCCAACCTATAATTGGTTTTAACTATGGTGCTGGAAACTACGAAAGAGTTAAAGAAACCTTAAGAAAAGTATTAATGATTAACTTTATTGTTGGTTTAGTATTTAACTTAGTATTCTATTTCTTTCCAGAAAATATTGTTAGTATCTTTATTTCTAATACTGATGCTAATTATGAATTATTCATGGAATTTGCGGTCGTAGTATGTCATACATTCTTACTTGTTATGGGTCTAAACTTTCTTGAAATGACTACTTCAATCGTAGTTCAATCTCTTGGTAATGTTAAAAAAGCTACTATGGTTTCTTTTATAAGACAAATTATTCTTTTCATCCCACTAGCGTGCATTCTAAGTATGACTTTTCATAAAGGTCTAACTGGTGTTTTAGAAGCTGGTCCAATTGCGGATACTATAACATTCGTTATTGCAATATTTGTCTTTGGCAGTGAATATAAGAAATTATCTAAAGCTACAGTCAAAGAAAGTACTAGCGAACAACCTAAACTTAAATCTAACTACCAAGGTCCAAAAGTAATTATTACTATTGCTCGTGAATATGGTAGTGGTGGTCGTTATGTAGGGGAAATCCTTGCTAAAAACTTAGGCTTAAACTTCTACGATAAAGAACTAATTACTCTTGCTAGTAAGAAATCGGGTTTATCTAAAGACTATATCTCTCAAAGCGACGAACAACTAAAAAGTGCTAAGTACCAAGATAACAACGACGATAGATTATTCATTGCGGAAGCTAAAGTAATCAAAGACTTAGCTAAAAACTCATGCGTTATTGTTGGCCGTTGTGCTGATTATATCTTAAAAGATAATAAAGATACTATCAAAGTATTCCTCTATAGTGATGAAGAATCTAAAATTAAAAGAGCCGTTAAATACTATGAATTAAATGAATCAGATGCTAAAAAAACTATTGATAAAATAAATAAAGAACGTGCTAAACATTATAAATATTATACTAATCGTAATTGGCAAGATTATACTAACTATGATTTAGTTTTAAATACTGATATCCTAGGTGTCAAAGGCTCTGCTAAATTAATTGAAGACTTTGTTAAAAATAAAAATAATAATATCTAGATTTTCTAGGTATTTTTTTGAATTTCTACTTAAAGTCAGATAATAATACAAGAGGTTAAGAAAATATAACTAAAGAAAATAAAAAAAGTTTTTAGGTACTATTTAATGAAGAGAATACTGATAAAAAATTAACCAAAAAAGTAAGATTTACCAGAGATAGAAACGTTTCAAATTTTAATCCTGACGAGCATTAATTAAGGTGCTTTTTTCCTATGCTTGTGTTATAGTATAGTTAGAAAAGAGTGAGATTATGAATGTAGTAGGAACAATGTTTTTTTCTAATGAAAAATTATTAATTGATAAACCTAGAAAAAGACCAACATACCAAATGATAGGTGGTAAAGTAGAAAAAGGTGAAACTCCATTAGAGGCTGCTATTAGAGAATGTCATGAAGAACTAGGAAGCAAAGCTATTTTTAATGAGAAACTTTTAGAACTAGTTATGGAATTTGACGAAATTGCTACCAGCGACGGCGTAACACCAATTCATTTCTACGTATTTAGATACAACGGAACTTTACAAGGTAACTTAACAACCTCTCAAGAAATAGAAAAGTTCTTATGGTATAATACTTCAATATCAAAAGATATTTTATCAAACACTTTAAAGAATGAAGTTGTACCATATTGTTTAAAAAGAAATTTAATTAAATAGGAATATATATATTATGAACCAAGAAAATATAGGAAAACTTATAGCTAAACAACGTAAAAAGCTAAACATGACCCAAAGTGAGTTAGGTAAAAAGCTGGGAGTAACTGATAAATCGGTTTCTAAGTGGGAACGAGGAATTAATGTACCTGATATTTCAATTATAGTACCTCTTTGTAATATTCTAAATATTAGTACTGACGAATTATTATCCGGAGTATGTGAAAATACCACAACACAAAACATAAATTCACTTAGTGACTTAATTAAATTTTATAGCAAAAAATCAAATCTAAAGCTTATAAAAATCTTTTGTGTTTTAATATTCATATTATTATTTTCTGGGCTTTTACTATTTTGGTATAGTAACTTTAATAAAATTAGAATTTACAAAATTCATACAGAAAATAATGATATTGAAGCTAAAGGATATCTAATTTATAGTCCTGTTAAAAAAACAATTCTTTTAAATAACATTACATACAATGATATCTATACCGGCTCCGTAAAAGAAGTTCAATCAAACACTTATAGTTTAAAAATCATGTCTGGTGATAAAACAATTCTAGAGTTAGGTATGTATGATAGTGAAGAGACCATCACTATAAATGATTTTCTAAAACAAATATATATGGAAAATACTGAAATAATTGATAAAAAAGATGAAATGATAAAATTTGACGAGTTAAAAGATTTGAGATTAGAAATCAGATATAAAAATAAACAAGAAGAATTTAAGACATTAGAAGCTCCATTGAAACTAGAAAATGACTTTGCTAGCAACAGATTATTTTATAACTAGCGTAAAAAGCTACCTCTGTAAACTATGAGGTGGTATTTTTATTTTAAAAAATTTGTTAATCTTTAGTTAGAAAGGAGATTGATTTTAACTTTACAATAAGAAACAATAATTATACAATTATATTAGAAAGAAGGATAACGTATGAAAAAGAAAATAATATTAATTATAGGAATAATAATTCTAGCTATTTTATTACTAGGAGGTTATAAGTTCCTAACCAAAAAAGAAACTATAAAAAACGAAGAACAAAGTATAAACATCAATGACAAATTAGTAACCAACTCCCTAAAAAAATTTGAAAGTATTGAAAGTCTAAATGATAAGGCCAAAGCTTTAGCTAACAAAATGTTTTATGAAGATAAAATTGTAACCAGTGCTACTTTTACTAATGAAGAAAAACTATTCTTAAGCTTACTTGCGTATTCTAACCAAGAAAAGAAACCCCTATATTATATTGAAGAGCCACTAGAGATACCTATTGATACTTTAAAGAACACTTTCTTCTATGAAGATAATTTTCTTGATAACTTCAAAGATCCTAATAAAAAATATACTATCTTAAATACACTTAACTATGAATATCAAGATAACAAAGTTAAAGTAATCGGAGATAACAAACTAAATGACATGGATAACCGCTTATTTGCGTATAACATTTTGAATGCTAAGAAAACAAACGATACTTTAGAAATTACTTTTAGACTAGCATACTTAGATTATCAATATAGTAATGACAACACTAAAGTCTTAATGTATAATTCTCTTAATGGTACTAACGAGATTAAAACTATTACTTTAAATCAAACTATAGAAAATGGTACAACTAAAGACGAATCATTTGATGTTAAAAACATAGACGACCAATTTAATACTTATAAATATACTCTTAAACTTGTAAATGGTAATACTTACTTTGTTTCGTTAGAACGAATTTAGAAAACTTTGAATAAAAACTAAAAATCTTTTCCATAAATAAAAGGAAAGGATTTTTTAATACATGGGAAAATACAAAGTAGAAATAACTGGCATCAATACCAGTGAATTAAAAGTACTAACACAAGAAGAAATGACTGAACTATTTAAAAAATATAAAGAAGGTGATAAACTAGCTAAAGACGAACTAGTAAACGGTAACCTCAAACTAGTTTTAAGCATCTTAAAAAGATTTAATAAAGAAAAATATAACTTAGATGACTTGTTTCAAATTGGTTGTGTCGGTCTAATCAAAGCCATTGATAACTTTGATCTTGCATATAACTGCCTATTTTCAACCTATGCCGTTCCTTTAATTCTTGGTGAGATTAGACGTTATGTAAGAGATAACACATCCATAAGAGTAAGTCGTAGTATCAAAGATAATGCTTATCATGTTCTTAAATTTAAAGAAGAATATATTAATAAATATGGTATTGAACCAAGTAATGAAATAATTAGTAAAAGTCTAAATATGAGTGAATTAGAAATAGCCTCCTGTCTTGATGCCTTATGCGAACCTGTAAGTATTTTCGAACCAATCTATAATGATGGCGGTGATACTATCTACTTATGCGACCAACTAGCAGACAAAAAAGAACTAAAACAAGATAAAGATGCCTTAATATCCCTAAGAAAAGGTCTTCAAGCTATAAAGAACCGAGAAAGAATAGTCCTAGAACAACGCTATATAATAGGTAAAACCCAAATGGAAATTGCCTCATCCCTAAATATCAGCCAAGCCCAAGTATCTAGAATAGAAAAAAATGCTATTCGTACTTTAAAAAGAATAATAAAATAGTTAGCGCCTGTCTAACTATTTTAACTTACTATTTATTTCTTTAGTATTTAGATAAATATTATATAGAAGGAAAGCTGCTTCATACAAAATTCTAATAATAATATTACCTAATATTAATACCATAAAGAATAAAGCAATATCAACCTTTATAAGACTAAATGAAGTAATTGTTACATAAAGAGTAGTAGTAATATATGCAATCTTTAAGAACGCTTCAATAAAATTAATCTTAAAATGAAGAAAATCATATAGATTCTTAACAAAACCAGTATACTTGCTTTCTTCTTTCTTATCCATAAATACGAAATAAATAACGATACTTGCTGCAATAGCAACAATAAATGCTATTAAACTACCTGAAGTACTTGAACTACTAGAAGCACTTATTGCGTTAATACCATAATCATAATTACGCATATTATTAAATCCTTTCTAAATCTATTCTAACAAAATTTATTAGTAAATACAATGTATTCATGCTATAATTTTGTTATAAATAGTTGGAGGTTATTATGAAAAAAATTTTAATGTATATTTTATCTTGCTTACTATCTTTTGTCATTATGATTATATCTTTTGATATGTTAAGTTGGTATAATTCTTTTGATATTCCTACCAAAGTAGTTTTAGTTAGAATGATTATTTGTTTTACTATTCTAGAACTTATCTTTATCTTTCTTATCTCTTTATATAATAAGAAGAATAAATAGAACTTTGTTAGTTGGAGGATTAATTATGAAAAAGATTATTATCGGTATTTTGTGTATTCTTTGTTTATGTTCTTGTACTAATACGAAGGATAATAGTGATACCCCTTTAAATACGGAATACTTAGAGCAAGAAATAACCTTAAATCTAGATAAAATTATGGAAGTTACCAATCCAACTTCTTCTAACCCCTATGATTATACACAAAATGAATATTATGATAATATTGTTAAACTAGGTGAAAGTGCTGTTCCGGTACTAGAAAGTATGTATAAAAATGATAAATTATCTGGCGTCAACGCCTATCTTTCTGCCTTGATAGTTCAAGATATAACTGGGTGTAACCTAAATGAAAGATACAACCTAGATTGGTCTACCGCCGAAGAATTCTATAACTTATGGCAAGATAACAATTGTCAATTTAAATAAAAAGTAGGGAAGTGTTATTAATGATTAAAAATATTATTTTTGATGTTGGTGGTATTCTTTTTGATGATAGTAAAGAAAGTATTACCAAACTATTAGGTAAGGATAGTACAAATATCTATAAAGCCGCCTATGGCCAAGACTTTAAAAAATGCTTATTAGGACAAATCACAGTTCAAGAACACTTAAGTAATCTAAAAAACAACCCTGATTTTAATGATATTAAATTTATTCTAACTAAAGAATATTTACCAAAATCATACCCTTTATTAGAAGAAAATTTTAACTATATCAAAGCCTTAAAAGATAAAGGATACAAACTATTTCTTCTAACTAATATCACTGAAGATAGTTATAATTACATCAACGAAACAATTAATATCAATTCTATCTTTACCGGTGGTATATATTCTTATCAAGAACATTTAATTAAACCCAACCCTGAGATTTATGAATTAATAATTAAACGTTTTAACTTAAATAAAAATGAAACAATCTTCTTTGACGATAAAGAAAAGAACGTTAAAGCTGCTAAAGAGACTGGCCTAAAATCTATCGTCTTTACATCCCTTCAAGATATAAAAGACAATATAAATTCCAAGAATTAATTTACTTAAAACCTTGATAGATAATTCATAGTCAATTTTCTTATACAGATTTATTCAAAAAATACTTAATTTAACAATATACTTAAATAGGTGATTATATGCGGATTTCCGATTTACAACTTAAAGACATCGTTAATATTAACGATGGTAAAAAAATTGGCCGTATTATTGATGTTGAAATCAATACTGAAGGCTTAATCACTTATTTTGTCGTTGAAGAAAAACGTGGTCTATCTAACTTTTTAGGTAAAGAAACCGAAACTACCATAACTTTTAGTCAAATCAAAAAAATTGGTAGTGATGTTATCTTAGTAGATGTTTAAAACTCATTTACTAAAATACATCCTAATGATATAATCTAGTTAGAATGAGGTTAATATGGAAGAATATAATAATGAAATTGTTAAGGAAAATCTAAATCAAAATAAGAAGAAATCTAATAAACTTACAATTATCTTAAGTTTTTTAATCGTCTTAGTTCTAACTGGAGCTAGTATTTATTTCTTTATCCTAAAAAAAGATACTACTCCAAGTACACCAGGTACAAGCGAGGTCAAAAAAGAAAACAAATATAGTCAATATCAACTAAAAGGTAACACTTTAGAAGACTTTGACTTATACTTCATGCAGTTAGAAAATAACAATAAAAATATGATATATAGTCCATTATCTATTAAATATGCTCTGGAACTTCTTAACGAAGGTGCAGAAGGGGATACCAAAGAACAAATTACTAATATTCTTGGTAGCTATACCAATAAAAAATATCAAAATAATCAAAACATGTCTTTTGCTAATGCCCTATTTGTTCGTAATGACTTTAAAGATAACATCAATCAAACTTACATCGATACATTAAATAATACTTATAATGCCCAAGTAGTTTATGACGACTTCAAAACACCTAAGAAAATTAATAACTGGGTTAGTAATAAAACTTATAATCTAATCAATAACTTATATGATAATATAAGTGACCAAGACTTTATCTTAGCTAATGCTCTAGGTATCGATATGGAGTGGGTCAAGAAAATTCAAGCTGATAATTATGAAGATAGGTATGCGGTATCTTTTGACCATGAAGATTTCAACATGTTTGTTGGCTCCCTAGACGATATGGATTACACTGAACTTAAATTTGAGAATTTAGATTATAAAGCTAAAGCCACTAAGTTTGGCGCTGTCATTAATAAATATGATATCGTAAGTGAACTAGGGGAGGATAATATCCGTAAAACCGTTAATCAGGCTTACCAAAAATGGCTTACAAGTGACGAATATTGTGGCGACGACTTTGATAATACCTTTGATATGGAAAAATATATTGCTGAACTAAAAGATAACTATGAACATATCAGTAGTTCAACTGACTTTGAATTCTATACTGACGAGGACACCAAAGTATTTGCTAAAGACCTTAAAACTTATAATGATACGACCTTACAATATATTGGTATTATGCCTACAACCAAGACTCTAAGTGACTACATTAAAAATACTAACGCTGAAAAACTTAATACCTTAATAGGTAACCTTAAATCAATTAAACTAGCTAACTTCAAAGATGGGGTTATTACAAGAATTACAGGCTATGTTCCTATGTTTAAATTCGATTACAAGTTAAACCTCGTTAAAGATCTAAATACTCTAGGTATTACTGATGTTTTTGATAAAGAAAAAGCTAATCTTTCTAAATTATCTTCTGCTGATGCTTACATTAATGACGCCAGACATCAAGCTAACATTGAATTCTCTAACGAAGGTATTAAAGCTGCTGCTGCTACATCCATGGGTGGTGCCGGTTCCGTTGGCTGCTGGTTCGATTACCGCTTTGATGTTCCCGTTGAAGAAATTGACTTAACCTTCGATAAACCTTATATGTTTATTATCCGTGATAAAAATAGTGGGGAAGTTTGGTTTATGGGTAGTGTCTATGAACCAACTAAGTTTACTCCTAACCTAGGCGAATAGACTCTTCGTTTGACAAAAAACACTATAGTATGATAGAATACTTTTGCAAAATTGAAGTGTTTTTCTATTAGAAAGAAGAAATTTATGAATTATTATATTTTAGTAATAAGTATCTTTAGTGTCTTAATTGACCAAGTAAGCAAAGGCTTAATAAATAGTTATCTAGGACATCCTGGTTTTCTTAGATTAACTAAATATCTAAGTCTAGAAACAACTTACAATGATGGTGCCGCTTGGAACATCCTAAGTGGTAATCAAATATTCCTTATTACTATAAGTCTAATCATTTTAGTCATTGTCTATAGCATGATGTACCAGCTTAAAAAAACAAAAGTTACTAACTTTGCTTTTGGTATCTTAATTGGGGGAATATTTGGTAACCTAATTGATCGCATCTTCCAAGGAACTGTTACTGACTTCATAAGAATAGACTTACCATTTTATAATTTTCCTATCTTTAATATCGCTGATATCTGTATTGTCATTGGCGTATTTATCTTAATAATAGAAAGCATTAGAAAGGATATCAAAAATGATAGTCGAAGTAGAAAACATTAGAATTGATAAATACTTAAGCGATAATACCAAGTACTCAAGAACTACCATAAACCATATGTTAGATGAAGATTATATCTTAGTTAATAATAAACATGTTAAACCAAGTTATCTTCTAAAATATGGTGATGTAATATCAATAAAAGAAGGATATATCAAAGAATTGTCTGTTGAACCTGAAAAAATGCCCTTAGATATTGTCTATGAAGATAACGATATCATGGTTATAAATAAACCAAGTGGTCTAGTGGTTCACCCAGGTTCTGGAAATTATTCTCATACATTAGTTAACGCTCTTATGTATTATACTAATAATTTGTCCCATAATAATGGTGAGATTAGACCTGGTATTGTTCACCGTATTGATAAAGATACATCTGGCCTTATCTTAATTGCCAAAACTAATGAGTCCCATGAAATACTAGCTGAAGAATTTAAAAAACATACCATTAAAAGAGAGTATTTAGCCTTGCTTACCGGCGTATTTCCCCATAACTCTGCTACTATAGACGCTCCCATAGGTAGAGACACTACCGATAGAAAGAAAATGTGCGTTACGGCAACTAACTCTAAAAAAGCAATTACTAATCTAACTGTCTTAAAAAGATATCACGACTATACTTTAGTAAAACTAAAACTTGAAACTGGCCGTACCCATCAAATTAGAGTTCACATGAAATACATTGGTTACCCAATCTATAACGATCCTGTATATACCAATAAGAAAGCCACTAAGTTTGGCCAATTCTTACATTCTTATACCATGAGCTTTAAACATCCAATAACTAAAAAAGATATGTACTTTGAAGCTCCTCTACCTGAAGAATTTCAAAAGTTTTTAGATAAACTAGACCAAGAAAATCTTTAAAACCATAATTACAAAGTAATAACTAAATATTAAATAGGGTATATTATAGATAATTAAACGTCTATCTAGATTATAAATCTCTCTAAATAATAAAGTATTATTAATACTTAGAAAAATAGAGAAGAGTAGAGCTAAAACTTCATCATGAAAATACCCATAAAATATCAAAGTACTAAGAAGTAATAACATATTAGTAATAACAAAGAAAACTAAATCATAATTCATCTTAGATTCTTTCAAAATAAATAATAACGAAATATTATATAGTCCAAATGATATAATTAAAAAAAGTAATGTCAACATATTCCACGCACCTTTACTAATTATATGAACTATATTAAAATAAAATGAGTGAGGTAAAAATGACACAAGTAGTAATGGATAAAAAAGAAGAAATTGTAATGAAATTAACCCATTTTCTTATTACCAAAGAAAACTATACTCCAATTGTAGTTAATGGTACGAAAAATGAAGTTTGGTTAGAAAACCAAGAAGGTCCTTATAAAATAATTAGAATAAACTCTAACTATATTCATAATAACGAACAATATAAATTTGACTTATTTAAAATAAGAAATATTACATCCCAAGTAAAGAAAAAAACTCTTTCTTTCAAAATGAATGTTTTAAACATTTTCTTAGATATAAATGACGATATTAAATTAGATGATGTTAAAAATATTCATAGTATCTCTATTAAAAATAGTAAAGATTTACTAAAAAATGAAACTTTAAAAGAAACATTTCCTAAAATAGATAGTGAACTATTACAAGAAAAGAACAATATCGACTTATTAATTAATGTAACTAATGATATAAATATGAAGTCAGCTCATGATAATAAAGTTTATGAAGAAACCTTTAAACCAAAGAAAATCATTATAACTCCTATATTAATAGCGTTATGTTGTGTATGCTTTGTACTAGAATTAATATTTCCCGGACTTCTAAGCCTAGGCGCTAATAACCATGATTTAGTAGCAAGCGGTCAATATTATAGATTATTTACCAGCGCCTTCTTGCATGTTAATATCATTCACTTACTATGTAACATGTACTCTTTATACATAATCGGTCGCGGGTTAGAGAATTTTTTAGGAAAATTTAAATATACTATAGTATACCTAGTAAGTTTAATAGCATCATCCCTAATGTCCATAGTATTTTCTAACTCTTACTCCGTTGGCGCTAGTGGGGCTATCTTTGGCCTTTTAGGGGCCTTACTATACTTTGGTTATAATTATCGTCTTTACTTAGGGTCTGTTATGAAATCTCAAATAATTCCTGTAATTATAATGAACTTACTACTAGGATTTACCTTAAGTGGTATCGATAATGCTGCTCATATCGGGGGCTTAATCGGTGGCTTCTTATGTTTAATGGCACTAGGAATAACTGGCAAAGAAAACAAAAGCGAAATGATAAACGGTGCCATAGTACTAACACTATATCTAGTGTTTCTCGGATACATGGGCTTGTTCGCTTAACTCAGTATCAACAAAATAAGCATTTTCAATGTTTGACTTATCCAAAGGGGTAAGTCATTTTTGTTATCCTTAAAGTGAGTGTTATGTGCTATAATGGGTTTGGTGATGTCTCTTGAACTATATCAAAGGAAAAATAAAACATTTAATATTTGAATCTACTAGTGGTTATAAAGTTGGTTTAATAAGAGTTAAAGAAACCAATGATCCCGAAATGGAAGACTTTATTAATAAAACAGTTACTTTTACTGGTTATTTTGCTGATCTTACTATGGACTATGTCTATGTTCTAGAAGGTTCTTTAGTATACACAGAAAAATATGGATATCAATATAAAACCGAAAACTATCACTACCAAGAAGTAGAAGGCAAGGATGCTGTAATTGAATTCTTAGCAAGCCCCCTAGTTAAAGGTTGTGGTGAAAAAACGGCTTGTGATATTGTTGATACCCTAGGGGAAGATGCCCTTAAAAAAATTAAGGAAAATTATACTAACCTTTTACTTGTACCTAAAATGACTGAGAAAAAAGCGTTAAAAATTTATGATTCCATTATGAAATATCGTCAAACTGATGAAATGATTGTTGAGCTAAAAAATTTAGGTTTTACTATAAACGAAGCTTTAAGTATTATTAATAAATATGGTGATGAAACTATATCTATAGTTAAATCTAACCCTTATTGTCTAAACGAATTAATTGATTTTAATAAACTAGATAAAGTCTATTTAAATATTGGGGGCTTTGATGATGAAACCCGTATTAAAGCATGTCTTGTTGAAACCATTAAACGCCTAGAAATGGCCGATGGGGATACCTATTTCTCTTTAGAAGAAATCTTAGACGGCCTTAAAAGATTTTTTTTGCTCTTACCAGATACTTCTATTACCGAAAAAGTAGTAGATGAGCTATCGGTTAATAACGATATCATTGTCGATAAAGACAAATACTATCTTAAAACAACCTATGAAATGGAATGTGCCATTGCTAAAAACCTTTCCTTAATTAATAATATTCCCCCTGTAGAAATTAAAGAATTTGATACCGAGATTATTAAACTCCAAGAAAGTATTGATGTAACTTATAATAAAGAACAATTACTAGCTATTAGAAAGGCCTTAGAAAACCGTATTTCCATTATTACTGGTGGCCCAGGTACAGGAAAAACTACCATCATAAAAGCCATAACCAAGTTATATATTAAAATTCATAATCTAAGACCTGACGAAATTTCAAGCCAAATAGCCTTACTAGCCCCAACCGGTAGAGCTGCCAAAAAACTTGCTGAATCAACTGGGCTTCCCGCATCAACCATCCATCGTTATCTAAAATGGAATAAAGAAGCTAATGACTTTCAAATTAACGAACTTAATAAAAATTTCCACCGTCTTGTTATAGTAGATGAAACCTCGATGATTGATACCCATCTATTTGATGCTTTATTAAAAGGTATATGTACAAATATTCAATTAATCTTAGTAGGAGATGCTAACCAACTACCATCTGTGGGGCCAGGTCTTATCTTATCTGACTTAATAAATAGTGCCATATTTACTTTTACCCCCTTAGAAACAATCTATCGTCAAAGTAACAATAGTTATATTCCATACCTAGCTCAAGAAATAAAAAATAAAGATTTAAGTAACGACTATCTAACTAAGAAAGACGATTATAACTTCTTAAACGCCACAGGTTCTAACATAAGAGAACTAATTAAAATGATATGTGAACGTTCTATTAAAAAAGGACTTACTGACAAAGATATTCAAATTCTAGCCCCTATGTACAAAGGAGAAAATGGTATTGATCATCTAAATGAAATCCTAAGAGACTTATTTAATCCTCCTGATACTAAGAAAAAAGAAATCAAAGTAGGTGAAGTAACCTACCGAGTAGGGGATAAAGTCTTACAACTAACTAATGATCCTAATAACGGAGTGTTCAATGGTGATATTGGTTATATTAAAGATATTGTAACTATAACAGTTCCTAAAAAACAAGAGACAATCGTTATCGACTTCGACGGCAATAAAGTAGATTATAAAAAAGAAGATATGAACATGGTAAAACATGCTTATGCTATATCTATCCATAAATCTCAAGGTAGTGAGTTTCCCCATGTTATCATGCCGATAACTAAAAGTTACTATAAAATGTTATATAATAAACTTATTTATACGGGAGTATCACGAGCTAAAAAATCTCTAGTACTAATAGGGGAACCCTATGCTTTAATAATGGCTGTTAATAATGATTATTCTAATCAACGAAAAACTACCTTAAAAGAAAGACTTTTGAATAATATTTAAAAATTAACTCATACTAATTTTAAAGGATGTGAGGTAATTTGAAAAAGATGTTAATGTTGGCTTGTCTTTCCCTTGGAGCTTACACTACTTACTTAATGGTAAATGATAATGCTCAAAAAAAAGCTCAAAAAGTAATAGATGATATGCTTGATGAAGCCACTGATTTCTTAAATATGGACGCATACTAATGGTATGTGTTTTTTGATAAAATTTTTTAAAATTATCTTGTGACGCACAAATCTTGGAAAAATGTGTAAATTGGGCTTGAAAAGGCTGGAAAATGTGTAAAATTTTGTTTGAACGCTAAAAACACTCGTTTAAAATAATAAAAAATAACTTGATTTCTTGAATAAATAACAAAAAAAGTTATCATAATGAATAAAATATGGTAATATAAATATAGTTACGGAGTGATAATATGAAAGATAAAATTAATTATAAAAAAGTTAATGAAGTAGTAAGCTTAACAAGCAAAATTCTAAACCTTGTTTATATTGCCATGATAATAGGTATAATATTCATTGCTACTTTGTTAGTAAAAGAATGGGGTATTCTAAAATTTGTCATGACCATCCTTAAAGTTGCCACACCATTTTTTATTGGATTTGTTATCGCCTGGTTATTTAACCCACTAGTAGTTAAACTAGAAAATAGAGGGTGGAATAGAGCCGTTGCCTCTATGGTCATATTCTTAGTATTTATCCTAATTATCTTCGCCTTCTTTAGCATGCTAATACCAACAATCTATACGCAGTTAAATGATCTAATTGCCTCCCTGCCAGGAATATTTAATAGTCTTAAAAACTGGATAACTAATTTTTTGAATAACTTTAATAGTAGTGATATGGTTGATGTTGCTAGTATTGAAGCTAATATCTTTAAATCAATGGAAGATTTAGGTACTAATATAACTACTAATTTACCTAGTATGATAATGAATATCGTAGGTGTAGTATTTAGTGGTCTAGGTACTATGGCTATATCCTTAGTAGTTGGACTATACTTACTATTTGATTTTAATAATGCTACTGATCATCTACTAAAATATATCCCTAAAACTCATAAATATGAAATTGAAACTTTAATTAATCAAATTGGGGAAGAACTAAGAAAATGTGTTCGTGGTACCTTAACTATTGCGTGTATGGTTTTTGTTTGTGATTCCCTAGGATTCGCCATTGCAGGCTTAAAAGCTCCGATCCTTTTTGGCCTTCTATGTGGGATTACTGACCTTATTCCATACATTGGACCATATATTGGTGGTGCCGCTGCCGTAATTGTTGGGTTCTCTCAAAATCCTATGACGGGTATAATAGTATTAAGTGTTGCTGTTGTTGTTCAATTAATTGAAAACTATGTTTTACAACCAGTAGTTATGAGCAAAACTGTCGAACTACATCCCGTTACCATTATCATTGGTTTATTAATATTCGGTCATTTCTTTGGTATCATCGGTATGATTCTTGCTATGCCGATAATGTCTTTAATCAAAGTCGTATATCGCTTCTTTGCCACAAAATATGATTGGTTTAATAGTGATATCTTCTAATGAGAATATTTATAATTGCCGGTAAATCCGGAAGTGGTAAAAATACTACCGCTAAATTAATAAAAAAATACTATGATACCAAAGGTCAAAAGACCATGATTACCGAGTTTTCTAAGTACTTAAAAATGTATGCTTATGAATTCCTAGGCAGTTATGATGAGTCTAATAAACCAAGAAAGTTTTTACAAGAACTAGGTGATGAAGTTAGAAAAATAAATAATGATTTTCTAATCAATCGTCTAAAAGAAGATATCGAAGTTTATAAAATGTTTTATGATAACGTTGTAATATGTGATGCTAGATTAATAAATGAAATAGAAGCTATGAAAGAATATTACTTAAATTGTACAAGTATCCACCTAGCGTCGAATAAAGAAAATAATCTAACTGAAGAACAAAAAAACCATAAAACCGAATTAGAACTTGATGCTTATCCTTATTTTGATTATAATATAGAATATGTGTTTGACGAGCAACTAGAATGTGATGTCAAAAAAATGTTGGAGGAAGTAAAATGAATTTAAAAGATCTATATATTAATTTTTTTATAAGCAAAGGACATAAACAAATACCAAGTGCTCCTGTTGTACCAGAAAATGACCCTAGTGTTTTATTTAATACCGCAGGTATGCAACCTTTAATCCCTTACTTAATGGGTGCTAAACATCCTTATGGTACAAGATTATGTGATTATCAAAAATGTATTAGAACTAACGACTTAGAAGAAGTAGGGGATGTAACCCATCATACTTTCTTCGAAATGTTAGGTAACTGGTCTTTAGGAGATTATTTTAAAGACGAAGCTATATCTTGGAGTTTTGAATTCTTAACTAAAGTTTTAAATATCCCTGTTGAACGTTTAGCAGTTACTGTCTTTAATGGTAATGATATTATTCCCTTTGATGAGGTGAGTTATAATAAATGGTTAAGTCTAGGTATAAAAAAGGAAAGAATTGCTAGAACTACTGAAGATAACTTCTGGATTGCAGGTGAGTCTGGTCCATGTGGCCCAGATACTGAGATTTTCTACTTTAGAAGTGATGATGAAATACCGGAAGTTTTTGACCCTGAAGACTCAAGATGGGTTGAAATCTGGAACAATGTTTTCATGCAATACTTAAAAGACGAAAGTGGTAAAGTAGCTGAATTACCTAAAAAGAACGTTGATACAGGAATGGGTGTAGAAAGAACTACGGCCATATTAGAAGGCGTAAACGATAATTACCTATCTAGTATCTGGAAAGATGTTATTGACTTAATTTGTAAGATTTCAAATAAACCTTATGAAGGTAATGAAAAATCAATGCGTATCATAGCAGATCATATCCGTACTTCTGTATTTATAAGTGCTGATCCAGCTGGTATTAAACCAAGTAATACAGACCAAGGTTATATCTTAAGAAGATTAATAAGAAGAGCTATTCGCCATGCTAAAAAATTAGATATCGATATCAATAGTAATTGGGAAGAACAAATTGCCTCCTTAATCTTAGATAAATACTCTAAATACTATCAGGAACTAGTTACTAATAAAGATGTAGTATACGAAGTCTTAAAAAATGAAAAAATCAAATTTAATAAGACTTTAGCAAGTGGCTTAAGAGAGTTTGAAAAAGTAGTTAAGAAAACTGATAAGATTGATGGTACTACAGCATTTCATTTGTATGATACCTATGGATTTCCTATTGAACTTACTTGTGAACTAGCTAGTGAACAAAATATCAGTGTTGATGTTGACGGCTTTAATGAAAAATTCAAAGCTCACCAAGAGTTATCAAGAACAGCATCTAAGGGTAAGTTCAAAGGTGGTCTTGCCGGTAATAGTGAAATTGAAACTAAATACCATACCGCAACTCACTTACTAAATGCTGCCCTAAAAGTTGTTATCGGTCCAACAGTTCACCAAAAAGGTTCTAACATCACGGATGAGCGTATGCGCTTTGACTTCAGTTGTGATCATAAATTAACCGACGAAGAGAAAAAAGCTACTGAAGACTTAGTAAATAAATGGATTAGTGAAGGCCTAGACGTAAGTGTTGAAACCATGAGCAAAGAAGATGCCCTTAAAAGTGGTGCTGAATGCATGTTTATTGAAAAATATCCAGATTTAGTAACTGTCTATAAAATAGGGGATGTCTCTAAAGAACTATGCGGTGGCCCACACGTTAAAAATACCAAAGAAATTGGTCACTTTAAAATAAAGAAAGAAGAAGCTTCTTCGGCTGGTGTCCGTCGAATTAAAGCTATTATTGAATAACTTGGTGCCTTATGGCATCTTTTATTCTTTTAAGGAGAAATATGAATAATAAAGAATTATATAAAAGATTTATTGCGTACTTAATTGACTACTTAATAGTAATGATATTAGTAAGTGGATTAATAAATATAAAACAATTTAATCCCCTCTATGATTATATGTTAGAAAGTAATAATAACTATGTTAAATTAGCTAATTCCTATTATCAAATGACTAATATGTTACCATACTATTATGAAGATGAAAGATTAGATGAAGATGAATATAATAAATTACTAGAAAATAATGATACTTATAAATACCTAATTGAAGATGCATATCAAGATAAAGAATTATCTAAAGAAGAATATGATAATATTAAGAATGTAGTTACTGATGATTATAATAAGAACTATCCAGGATTGTATTATAAATATGAAAAAAGTATGATTTATTACTATGCTATCTATCTAGTAGTATTCTTACTATACTATGTTGGATTTAATATAATTACTAAAGGAAGAACTCTTGGTAAGAAGATATTTAAATTAAAGATTGTAAGTGAAGATAATACTGAACCTAAATGGTATCAATACTTAGTAAGAACTATCTTACTATATAATTTAGAATTCTATATTCTAAGAATAATCTTTGATCTAACTATTCCAAGTACATATCTATATAACACTTTAAGAGTAGTTTATTTCTTAGAAATTATTGTTTCATACGTTATTTTACTATCTATTCCATTTAGTAAAAATAAACGTGGTATACATGAATATCTATCTAAAACTAGGGTAGAAAAAGAATAATTTGACAAACAGAGTACTTTATGCTAGAATACATCTCAAATAAGGGGTGTGGTTCGTAATGAGAAAAGATTCATTAGGAATTTATATGGATGATATTGCAACAGCAATATACCTTCACGAAGTTTTAAAAAAACTAGGTATTAAAAGAGATTGCTTAGTATCAGACTATAACTTTGATTACTTTAGTGAGTCCGAGTTAGATAAAATAAAGACTTTATTTATTACGGGACTTGATAGTATTCAATTCTTAAGATACTTATCTAACTTAGAAAAATTACAAATAATAAGTGATGATTATACTAATGTATTAGAATATGGTTCTTATAAAGATAATCCTAGGTTTAATGATATATCAAGTTTTAATGTTTTAAAAAAATTAACTAAACTTAAATACTTAGAAATAACTAATGATGTTAATATTGAATCAATTGATTTAAGTAATATGAGTGAATTAAAAACTCTAATCCTAAGAAATAATCCTCAACTAAAGACCATAATTGGTGCCGATAAACTTCATAAATTAGAAACCATTATTATTGTTGGCAATCCAATAAGAAACTTTGAAGGATTTGAATATTTCTTAGCTAATACTTTAGACGCCAAAGAAAATGTTGTAGATGTTGATGTCTACTTATCCAGTGTTAAAACATCTAAACAAGCTAAAGATATCTATGACTATTCCTTAATGGGCTTATATTCATCTAATATTACCTTTGCTGAAAAATGTGATATTGGCGACTATACGACTATGAATATTAAAGAAATGACTGATCTTTATCGTAATTTATTAAGAAGAATAAGTAAAGTAAAGTTAAAAGATCAAGTTCCAGCCACTAAAATAGAATATTTATATAAATATGCTGTAGGGATTTCTTTTGATATTCAAGGTATTAAAAGACGAAATGATGAATATATAAAGTTATATCAACAATATAATGGTATGATACCAGAGTTTTATCAAAAGAGTCTTAATTATTTACATAGTAGTTATGCCACATACCAACTTCACAAAGGAAACTGTGAAGGCATAGTTAATTTAATGCATTATATGGCCTCACTATTAGATATCGATAGCCAAACAGTACATTGTCATGATAGGAGAAGCAATATTTATGGCTCTAATCACGCCTTAATTAGATTTAAAACTATTGAGGGCTGGAAATATTACGATCCGACATATGATAGAGAAAACCATGATTATTATAAAGACATGAATTTAAAAGAGGTTGAAGAATATGCTGATTTACCAAAAATCGAGCATATAATAAATAGAAGGGAAAGATACAACAATGATGATTACACTAGAACACTTCATAAATAATAGTATCGACTATCCCATTATTAATGAAGAATTACAAACATTAACTGATAGTCAAAAAAACTTTCTTTTAAATAAGCTCCATATTTTACATAAAAATAAAGAATTACTATATAAAACTCACTTTCATGGTTTATATCATAGTGAAAAAGTAATGCTTTTTGCTTATCTAATTGGTGTAAAGCAAGGCTTATCTGATATAGAATTAGAAATCTTAGCCGATGCTGGAGCCTACCATGATATTGGAAGACAAGATGATAGAGAAGATAACTTTCATGGCTTAACTAGTGCTAGAATGTATGAAGAAAAACATGTATTCCAAGATAATCCATTATACCAAAATGAAATATATTTTAATATTCTTAAAGCCATAACTGATTTCCATGCTCAAAATGATATTAACAATCCAAATAAAATAAATACTAATGCCGGCAATTATGAAATACCTAAGGAATACACGGATATGTATAAAAAACTAGCTAAAATTTTAAAAGATGCCGATGCTCTAGATCGAAAGAGATTTGGTAATTATGATACTGCTGCTTTAAATGAAAAATATTTAAGATTTACGGAATCTAAGGAATTAGTTGATTTCTCTGAAGAATTAAATAAATTATATAAAGAAAAAAACAGAGTAGTGCCAAACCATAAAAGTTTAGAAAGTCCTACTTTAGAAATATGCCTTCATAGTATTGGCTATGATTTCTATAAAATACCCTCTATAATTACTTATGGTATATTATCTCAAAGTAAGAAAGATGAATACAACCTTAAATATGTTAGAAACTTCCATGGTGGTAATGATTATTACTGGATTTCTGTTGTACCAGCATCTCTATATAATGAAGCTAAAAACCCTGAAGCTGCATCTAACGAATTTATAAATAATGGTATTTTTATTGTATCAAAACAAACCCCTATGTATAAGCCATTACCAAGTAATAAGAAACTTACCGCTATAGAACAATCTCTTCCATATCTTAAAGGAGAATATCCTGATGAAAAATCAGTTTATGAAATAATTGAACCAGAAAACATAGTCGCTTTAGGATTAACTAAAGAAAGTGGCGATAAAAAGTTGTCTCAAGCAACATTCTTATATAATAGTCTTGATTATAAAGATATCGAACATAAAATAGAAATGATTTGCCAAGTTATTGAGTATGATTATCAAAATAACTTAGCTAAAGTCTTAGAACCGTTTTATAAAAAACATAATGAGATATCATTAAGCTATATTCATCGTGAAGACCCAGATGCTACCTATGGTGAAACAGTTAAAAAATTAATGGCTGTGTTAAACAAAATAAATGAAATAGTAGCAAGCCTAGTAAGTATAGAATATAAACATCGCTTAGGAATAGAACCAACTATTAAAGATATGGTTTTAATGGAATTACAAAAATGTGATGTTTTAGAAGATTTTCTAAGTACTCCTGATGAATATATTTATCGTGTAAAACCTTTAAATTTAAATGACAATTCAGTTTTAATGTTAGATCGTAAATAATGAGTGTAGCAATACACTTATTTTTATGGTATTATTTTACTGGAGGTTATATTATGCGAGTAGCGTTAATAAATGATAATTCTCAAGCTAATAAGAATCATATAATATATGAAGCCTTAAATAAAGCTTGTAAGAAATATAATCATGAACTAATTAATATGGGAATGCAAGATGAATATGATAATTCCTTAACTTATGTTGAAGAAGGACTAATGGGAGCAATATTACTAAATAGTAAAGCTGTTGATTTTGTAGTAACAGGTTGTGGTACGGGAGAAGGAGCAATGTTAGCATTAAATAGTTTTCCTAATGTCTTTTGTGGTTTAATAACTGATCCTACCAGTGCTTATCTATTTAGTCAAATAAATAATGGTAATGCCATAAGTATCCCTTATGCCTATAACTTTGGGTGGGGAGCAGAATTAAACCTAGAACTAATATTTAATGAACTATTTAAAAGTACTCCTGGTATGGGTTACCCTAAAGAAAGAAAAGAATCTGAACAAAAAAATAAACTTATTTTAGATAAGCTAAAGATGGTTACTACAAAACCTTTATTAGAAAGTCTTAAAGATATTGATAAAGAGTTACTTAATCATTGTCTAGTTAATAAGACTTTTATGGATACTATAAGTAAGTATGGTACTACTGAATATGTTAAAGTATTGGAGGATTTAAATGAAAGAATATAAAGCTGTAATAATTGATAATGAAGGTAAGATAATACCTCTAGGTAATATAACTGATACCCTACATGCTATTCCTTTACTTGATTATGCTAAAGCAAAATATCCTAATAGTGTGTTTTCTAAACTTGATTATATGTATGGTGTTCATGCTATTAATTACTATTTACAAGATTTAGGAAATATTATATTTTTAAATACTAGTAAGAAGATTGGGCGTAATGGTATCTTAATATTACCTAAAGAATATGAAAATAGAATTGGCTATATTAATGATATGTTAAGTAGCTTTGAAGGCTTCCATCTATACATTCAAAGTAATTTAAGATTAGAAGATGGTATTCCTATAGGAGATGAGACTTATCCTTTAGAAGGAGAAAGTCCTGTAACTACTTTTAATAGATTTTTAGATAGTAAAAGAGTTAAGAGATAAATCAGGTAGATGCCTGATTTTTTAAATTCTACAAATTACCGAACAAAAAAGCCACAAATAACCGAATAAGATTAAAATGCAATTAATAATATAGGAAGATAACTAAATGCTGCTTATGCAATGCAAAAATCATTAGAGAGTTTAGGAATTAATAGATATGCTCTCGACAATATGCAAGAAACATCAGTAAAAATATTTGAAAACGAGGAAAAATATTGTAAAGAAAATGTTGTTTACAGATTACTATCGTTACTATCTATAATGTTTATTAACTTAGGAATAATATATAAAAGTCAGTGAAAGATCACTGACTTTTAGCATGCTTTTTCTTTTTAAATTTTCTATAAATAATCACACTTATTATAATAAGAAATATAGTTGTAATAGCATCATCACTATTACTAGTATTTTCTTTATTATCGCTATTAGAACTACTAATACTATCTTTAATAATGCTTAATGTATATGTTTTATAAACATTATCATTAATATCTAATAATTTTAACTCTACATTATTAATACCATCATTTAGCTTAATATTATTATCATATTCTACCTTAGAATTACTAAGCGTATTAATATTAACACTATCTAAAGTAGTATGATATTCCATATAATCATTAATATCTATATTATCATTATTAATACTAATACTAGAGATATTTGGCTCTTCTAAGTATTTAATATCAAGATTATATTCTTTACTAGTGTTATCTTCACTAGTAACAGTAATCTTAATATTATTATCTCCTATACTAATATTAGAGTAGTTAGATACCTCATATTTAGATTTAGTACTTTCTAATATAATATCAATATTATTTACTTTACTATACGTATTATATTCCATAGTATCGTTAACTTCTATGTTAGTATTATCAATACTAATAGATTTAATATTCTTATTAGAATCTAATACCTTAGTTGTCGTTGTTTTATTAGTATTACTACTACTAGTATTAGTACTACTATTCGTTTTACCATGGCAATGATATTGCCCATAACTTAAACCCCATTTAGCACAATTAGTTCTACAAGTATGACAACCATTACTATCTGTTCTTCCTGGATGTGCTTCTACATAAAGAGGAGATAATATAACTATCATAATCATTATTAATCTTTTTATTTTCTTTTTCATACTTCACTACTCCTATACATATAAACTCTTATATTTAAATTATATCTTATTAATTAGTATTAATAAATGTTTCTATTGACTTTTATATCATTTAAGTATAAATTATGGTTAAAGGCAGTAAATTTAAACAATAATCTTTTAGAGGCAGTAGTTTATGAAAATATCCATAAACAATTTTAAAAATGTAAATGGAATAAAAGATTTAAAAGACAAAAATAATACAACAAACGAAGAAAAACACGACGCAAAAATTGTAATTGAAGGGGACGCACTTATATATGCACCCAATGGAGGTACCAAGACCTCATTAGCCAAAGGCCTAGAATCAATTGCCAACGGCGAAATACCAAAAGATAGGATTTTTGATAAAAGTGGAGAGTATAACATCGAAATAGATGACAGACGCTATACTGAAATGACTCCCCAAAAGATTGATAATATTCTTGTTTATAATTATGAATCTTATTATCAAAAGTTATTAATGAATAATGAATTAAGTACTTTAGCAATGTCTTCAGAGCTATATGATAAGTTTCATCCTACTATTGAAAAATACGAAGAGGTTATTAATAATTGCTTTAATGCTATTTGCAACGACTTATCTAAAAAGAAAAGTGATAGTGATAAAGCAAAAGAAGTAAATGATTTTTTCTCCACTGTATTTAATATAGTAAAGAAAAAAGATATTATCGTTTTTCTAAATACTTTAAAATGGGATGATAAAATAGAAATTTCAGATGAAATTAACATATTTGATGTCATTAACGCTAAAACAAAAGTTATTTTAGAACAAGAGAATATTAAAACAAATATAGAAAAGTTGAATGAACTTTTATCAAAACAGGATACTATATTTTTTGGAAAATTTTCACCTGCAAGCTTAGAAAGCTTGATGAAAGAGATAGAAGTATCTGGCTATTTTGAGGCCGGGCATTCTTTGAAGTTTAGAAACTATGAAGAATTAGTACCAACTGAATCAAGGCTTAAAGATATATACAAAGAAGAAAAAGAGAAGTTTTTTAACTCTGAAGAAGGCAAAAATACTTTAGAAAGTTTATTAACATCTTTAAAGAAAAACAAAGAGACAAAGCAATTAGAAAGTATAATTAGAAAACAACCAGAATTATTTGAAGGTTTAGAAAATATAGAAGCTTTTAAAGCCAATATATTGGCTGCAAAATTATTTCCTTTAAAGGATACTATCTCTAATACTTGTAAAATCATTGATAAATTGAATGTGAAAATAAAAGAATTTTTGGAAGCTTCTAAAAGAGAAGAAAGCCAATGGCAAAAAATTTGTGATGAATTTGAGAATAGATTTGATGTTCCGTACAGAATTGCTGTTGAAGATGAAGAAAATGCATTGCTTGGTGAAAAAGCTCTACAATTTATAATAACCTACTATGATGGAAATAAAGATGTCCTAACAACTAATAGTGCAAAACTAAGTGATGAAAAAGCAAAAGAAGTATTAAGTACAGGGGAATTAAGAGCATTAACAGTTTTAAGGTTTTTGTTTGATTTAGAAGACAAAGTTAATAATAATGATAATGTTTTCGTGGTACTTGATGATGTAGTAGATTCGTTTGATTATAAAAATAAATATGCAATGTTAGAATATTTAGATGATATTAGCTATTCTGATAAGAAAAATATAACTTGCTGGATTTTAACTCATAATTTTGACTTTTTTAGTAATTGTTCAACAAGGATTGGCTATAAGAATAAATATTTTATTCAAAAGTCAAAAGATTGTGAAATATTGCATAAATTGTCTAGTAATGATTCTAAAGTTTCAACTGGCGGCTTGGACTTTTTTAAAGACTTTAAAGGAAAACTAGATAGTTGTAATACTAATACGTTTGAAAAGGCATTTTATAGCCTATTACCAGTATGTAGAAATATAATTGAATTAAGTTCTAATGGTAATGTTAACGAAAACGAAGATTACAAGTTACTTTGCTCAGCATTGCATTATAAAGATAATACAGAAAGTTTAGAATTTAACGAGTTTCAAAGTATTTACAAAGATATTCTTGGGATCGAGTCGAAAAATTTAATAAATAATAATAAAAAAATTTATGAAGTACTCTTAAGTATAGCAAATTCTATTCAAAAAACTTATCGAGATAATAATTCTAAATATAATGAGTTATCACTTCCAGAAAAGATAGTTTTATCTATTGCAATAAGAATTGAACTAGAGAAATATTTAAATGATTACTATGGTATTGTTAGTAGTAGTGATAATACTGATGATAATAAAAATACTTTGGCAAGTAAGTTCACTAAAGTCAAAAACTACATGCGACCTAAAGAATGTAAGATATTTACTAAAGCAATTGTTTCAACTCCAGATTTTATTCATTTAAATTCATTTATGTATGAGCCAATTGTAGATGTAGGTTTTGGAACACTAGTTTCACTATATAGTGATGTACAAAGTATTATGGAAAATAAAAATAACAGAAAGGAAGTTACGAATGTATAGTGCTCAACAAATAATAGATAAAAAGAAATATGCAGAAGAGCTTGAAGAATTAGATAAAATTGCCAAATATAAAAAATACTTAGCTGATAACAATTATGTGTTTAACGATGAGATTCAACAATTCATTGTTCAAACAATTAATAAGTATAGAATCAAAATGGAAGTCAAAAATTTTTATATGTCTAAAGATGGCAATGACCATTTAAACAATCAAATTGATACATTAAATAAATTAGAAGAAATGATTAGCCAATATATATTCATAAAAGTACTAAAAAACAAGGTAATTACTAATGAATGATTTAATAGATAAAACATGTAATGAATTATATCCAATTGAAGATGTTGTTATTGAAAAATATGCTGATTGGGATTATTGCTAAAGATATTAAATGAATAATGTAAAAAATAGGAGTCAAATAGTATGAAAGAAAATGAAACAGAAAACATGTTAAATGTTTTAATAAACGACAATATTCAAAGAAATGACTTATTATTATCATTTACTAATTTTATATTAGCAACGACTAATGGGGTTATTGCTATAGATGGTAAATGGGGTAGTGGCAAAACATTCTTTGTTAGACAGTTACATTTCTTAATAAATTATTTAAACAATTATGATGAAAATGGGAAGATTAAAAATGAAGAAATGTATACCAACAATCTTTTAAATTTAGAAAATGTTAGCCATGATATAATGAATAATTTAATTGAATTTATGAAGACTATTAGAAATGACCATCGGTTAAGTAATCTAGAAAGCGTTAATTGTATTTATTTTAATGCCTGGGAATATGAAAATAATACTGAACCAATTTTATCGCTAGTATATAAAATTATTAATGATTTTCCATATTTAACAGCTAAAATGGAGCAGGCTAAAATAGATTTGGTTACTGGAACATTGGATGCCATTTCAAATTTTCTTTTTAAAGGAAACATTAATTTATCAAATTGTACAAACAAAAAAAATCTATTAGAAAATATAATTACTTCTGAAGAAGCAAGATTTAAAATAAATAAATTATTTGAAGATTTATTACATGAAAATTGCAATAAAATGGTTATAGTTATAGATGAGCTTGATAGATGTAATCCTACATATGCCATAAAGCTTTTAGAAGAAATAAAGCATTATATTAATTCAGAAAATATTACGATAATAATCTCGACTAACTTATATCAAGTCTCAAATAGTATTAAAAATCTTTATGGCTATAATTTTGATGTTGAAAGTTATCTAGATAAAACAATTGATATTACATTTGAATTACCTCCAATAAATAAAGAATACTACCTTCAAAGCTTATTACCAGGTTATGATTCTAGTGGTTTTTTTGAAAGGGTAATTATCAATTATATAAATTGTTATGGGCTTGAAATGCGTAGTATAAATAAGTATGTTAATTTGATGAAATTATATCAAAAGCATATGAATAATGATAAATTTAGAAAAATAAATTATGTGCTTGACTTTATGTTTTTACCATATATTTTAGGGCAGAGACTTTTTAGAATCGAAGATTATTCAGAGTTTGTTGGGGGTACTGGCTTTGAAGAATTTAAAAAATTCATTTTATATTCTAAAAATACCCATTTTTTAATAAGAAGTTATATTCATCCAAATGAAAATATATCCACCGATACCATGTTAATTGACTTGAAAAAAATATATAATTTTCTTTATAATCCCGATAAAGATGTTAGCAAAATAATTGTTGGGCATGCAGCTTTTGACAGTTATCAACGAGATGCATTTTTAATGATTTGTACAGTATTTAAAAGTTTAAACATTAAATAAACATTAGTTTAATATGACTAATGTTTTTTAAAATTACCAAAAATTGTAATGCACAAATACAAAAATAGTGATATAATACAATAGATTTTAAGTAAATGAAATGTTTATATATAGGAGTTGTGTTTGTATGGATAGCAGTACAGAATATTTAACTCATGATATTTTTATAAAGAAATATCTATATTTTGGAGTTAAAAGATTATTTGATATTTTAATAGCATTAATAGGGTGTCTATTTCTATTACCAGTAATATTAATAGTTAAAATATCTTATTTACTACATAAAGACTTTGATTCAATCTTCTTTAGACAAAAAAGAATAGGTAAGAATGGTAAAGAATTTAACCTTTATAAATTTAGAAGTATGGTTCCTAATGCTGATGAAGTATTAAAAGAATTATTGAAAGATCCTAAATATAAAGAAGAGTGGGATTTAAATCAAAAGTTTGAACATGATCCAAGAATAACATCTATGGGTAATATATTAAGAAAGACTTCTTTAGATGAATTACCCCAATTTATAAATATATTAATAGGAGATATGTCTTTAATAGGACCTAGACCATTAGTACCAGGTGAGTTAGATAGTCATAATGGTAATCATGAACTATATGAAAGTGTTCGCCCAGGAATTTCGGGCTGGTGGGCAGCGAACGGAAGGTCTGCTACTACTTATGAAAGAAGATTAGAACTAGAATATTACTATGTTCAACATTGTAGTTTAATCTTAGATATAAGATGTGTATTTAGAACTATTAAGGCTGTAATATTTAAGACAGGAGCAAAATAGAATGGAAAAATTAGAAAACTATTCTGTCATAATGAGCGTTTATCAAAAAGTTGATCCAAAATATTTAAAAGAAAGCATCGATAGCATTTTAAATCAGACTTATAAAACAAATGAGTTTATAATTGTTAAAGATGGTCCGCTATTAGATGCTCAGAATGACTTATTAGCAGAATATTTAAAAAAATATAGCAACACAATTAAAGTGTTAGAATTAGAAAAAAATTCTGGCGCCGGAGTAGCATATAATCTTGGAATAAGTAATTGTACAAATAAGTGGGCAGCAATAATGGATTCTGACGACATGGCTTTGCCAACAAAATTTGAAAAACAAATGAATTATTTAAAAAAGCATCATGATATCGATGCTATTGGTAGCAATGCAGTTGAATTTTTAAATGATACTTCGAATATTGTTTCTACTAGAATTATGCCAGAAACAAATGATGAAATATTGAAATTTGCTCACAAAAGATGTCCAATGATTCAGCCGACAGTTATTTTTAGAGTTTCTTCGGTACTTTCTGCAGGAAGCTATCAAGAAAGCAAACTTACTGAAGACTATGATTTATATATAAGAATGATAATGAGTAATTGTAAATTTTATACTTATCAAGAAGTCCTTTATTTTATAAGAACAAGCGAAGACTTCTTTAGGCGTCGTGGTGGAATAAAATATTTAAAACCAATACTGGGCTTTAAATATAAATACTATAAAAAAGGATTTTATAGTTTCAAAGAATTTATAATAACAGCAGGTTCTTCACTAGTTGTATCAATTATACCAAATTCTTTAAGAATACTGTTATATAAAAAATTTTTAAGAAGTTAGATTGGAGTATGTATGATAATATACTTATGTTTGCTATTATATATTTTGGTTTTATCAATGTTGTTTACCAAATACAAGGAAGATAATAAAAAGAAAAAATTATTTTTATTTATGAGTTTTTTGCCAATAATTTTAATATCCTGTATGCGAGCAAATACAGTAGGTGTCGATACATACCAATTTACAAATGCATTTTTAAGAATTAGATATTTACAACCATATCAATTTGAAACGCTAAGATATGAATACGGATTTACGTATTTTTGCTGGATATTAGGAAAAGTTTTTTCAAACTATCAAGCATTATTAATTGTTACTTCTATTTTTATTAATTTTTCAATTTTATGTTTTATATATAAAAATTCTAAAAATGTGTATCTAAGTACTATTTTATATATTATTTGTAATTTTTATTTTTCATATATGAATATTATGAGGCAGGCAATGGCTATTGCAATAATATTATTTGCTTTTGAAGAACTAAAGAAAAACAAAAAGATTTTATTTGTTATATGGGTAATTGTAGCATCTTTTTTTCACTCTTCAGCAATATTAGCAATCCTATTCATTCCATTTTACGGCAAGAAAGTATCTAAGAAAGCTGTTACTTTAATATTATTTTTAGCAATATTGGCTTTTGTATTTGGGAAAAATTTCTTTAGCTTTATTTCGTCATTTTCGCAAAGACTATCTGATTATTCAGGATCGGTATTTGCCTCAGAAAATTATTTTGGCTCTCTTTTAGATTCGGCTGTTTATTTGATTTCATTAGTTTTTGGTGTTACCTTAATAAAAAATAAAAAGATAATAGCAGAAAATAATAATATCGGATTTTTAGTCTATATGATGGGCTTAGCCGTTATAATGAATGTATTGGTTATGCGTGTTAGTATATTTAATAGATTTGCACACTATTTTACTATTTTTATAATAATATGGCTTCCAAATGTTGTATCGAGTTTAGAAAATAAAAAAACACAATTTTTATTAAAAACTATTATAGTAGTATTTTTTATAATATATTGGCTAGTAATAATGATTTATAGGCCAAATTGGTATGGTGTAGTTCCATATCGTTTAGCATTTTAAGAAAGGAAGAAAATTTATGATAATTTTATATATAGCCGGCATAAATGATAACAAGTCTGCCGGTCCAAACACTAACATTCCCAAAAATATTTTTTATGGCTCAAAATATGAGACAATAGGGATTTATAATATTTATGAAACTAAGACGAATGATATATTAAAATATAAAAACTATTTTTCAAAGGAAACAATGAAAAATAATGATATAACCACACTGCCATTTCCATTTAACAACCCAGACCTTGTTGTATTTGAAGAGGTATACAGAGTAAAGTATGCAAAAATAGCAAAATCATTAAAGAAAAAAGGCATACCTTATGTAATTACACCAAGAGGTTCACTAACATATCATTCGCAAAAAAGAAAGGCGTTCAAAAAATTGATTGGAAATATTTTGTTTTTTAATCATTTTGTTAAAAATGCGGCTTCAATTCATTATCTAACTGATAAAGAATATGAAACAAGTAAATCTTTTAAAATTAACGATTACTTTGTAGTTGGAAATGGCGTTGAAATAAAGAAAAAAATAAAAACGTTTGAAAATATTAAAGATAAGAAAAAATATAATGTGACATTTATCGGAAGAATAGCAATGTACCATAAAGGACTTGACTATTTGGTTGAAGCCATAAATAATAATAAAAGCGAGTTTAGAAAATATAAATTTGAGTTCAATTTATATGGACCAGATGATCTTGACAGTAAAAAAATATTAAATTCTAAAATCGAACAATATAAAATATCGGATTTAATAAAAATAAACGACCCAGTATTTGATAGTGAAAAGGAAAAAATATTGCTTGACACTGATTTATTTGTTCATACCTCAAGACTTGAGGGGCAACCTACTGCTGTAATAGAAGCAATGAGTTATGGAGTTCCCGTTCTAGTTACACCTGGAACCAATATTGATGAGCTAGTAAGAAAAGAAAAATTGGGCTTTGTTGCTGAATTCGACATAATAAGCATTTCAAAAAAATTACTGGATTCTTATAAAAAACGTAATGAATTCAGCAAGATATCAGCTAATGAAATAGCAATAATAGCTAATAGTTTTGATTGGAATGCCATAATGAAAAAAACAATAGATGAATATAAAAAAATAATTAAAAATGGAGGCAGTAAATGTTAACTAAACTTGTTAAATTTTTAAAACATCCATCAAGTATTATTATATTCTTGAATAATAGAAATATTCCAATTTTATCAGATGAAGCATATTTGCAACTTAGGTACAAATTAACATTTGGAAAAAAGTTAAATATTAATAATCCAAAAACATTTAGTGAAAAGTTACAATGGCTGAAGCTTTATGATAGAAATCCTAAATATAGTATAATGGTAGATAAATATGAAGTGAAGAATTACGTCGAAAATATAATAGGTAAAGAGTATATAATTCCTACAATTGCAGTATATAATAATTATGATGAGATTGATTTTGAATCGCTTCCAAATCAATTTGTGATGAAATGCACACATGATTCTGGAGGATTAGTTGTTTGTCAAAATAAAGCAACATTAGATAAAACAGCAGCATTAAAGAAGATAAAAAAAAGCTTCAATAAAAATTATTTTTATGGTGGACGTGAATGGCCTTATAAAAACTTGAAACCAAAAATTATCGTTGAAAAATACATGACTGATAAGTTAAATAAAGATTTAATTGACTATAAGTTCTTTTGCTTTAATGGAATTCCAAAATATATTTTAGTTTGCACAGATCGTTCAACAGATTTAAAAGAAACTTTTTATGATACAAATTGGAATTTAGCTCCATTTAAAAGGCCAAATCATGATATTGATGAAACAATCAATAAACCTAAAAATTTTAAGAAAATGTTAGAGTTGGCATCTAAGTTAGCTTCGAATATACCCTTTGTAAGGGTAGATTTCTATGAGATAAATGGTCAAATATATTTTGGGGAACTGACTTTTTTTCCAGCCTCTGGAATGAGCAAATTTTCACCGGAAATTTGGGATGAAAAGCTAGGAAATTTGTTAGATATTTCCATGGTGGATAAAATATGAGAAAGAAAAAAGCCATTTATAATGTTCTAACAAATTTATTGCTTCAAATAATTTATATTCTCTATGGTTTTATAGTACCTAAAATAATTATTAGTAAATTTGGTTCTAACATTAATGGACTTGTAACTTCAATAACTCAGTTTCTTGCTTATATTTCTTTATTAGAGTCTGGTTTCGGCCCGGTAGTAAAAGCAGCTTTATATAAACCACTAGCAAAAAAAGACAACAAAACAGTTAACGGCATATTAAAAACTGCAGATAAATTTTTTAAAACAATATCTATGATATTTATTGCATACATAATGGTTTTATGTATATTTTATCCGATAATAGTTAATAAGAATTTTGATTACTTCTTTACAATATCATTAATTATAATAATATCTATAAGTACTTTTGCTGAATATTTTTTCGGAATGACTATAAAATTATTACTTCAAGCCGATCAAAAAACATATATAATATCATTAATTCAAATATTTACTTATATTTTGAGTATAATAGCTATTGTTATCATGGCATATTTAAATTTAGATATTTTAATGATAAAATTAGTCAGTGGTATAATATTTGTTTTAAGACCAATAATTCAAAATATATATGTTAAGAAGCATTACAATCTGGCACCATTTGACTCAGTTAAAGAATATCCAATAAAAAATAAATGGGATGGACTAGCTCAACACATAGCCGCGGTAATACATAACAATACTGATGTTACAGTTTTAACTTTTTTTTGCACGCTTGAAGAAATTTCTGTATATTCAATATACTATTTGGTTGTAAAAGGATTAAAATCACTTATTCAGGCTTTCAACAATGGAATAGATGCTATATTTGGAGACATGATAGCTAAAAATGAAAAGGAAAATTTAAATAATAAATTTAACTTATACGAAATAATATACTTTAGTATCGTGACAGTAGTTTTCAGTTCAGCTATGGTATTAATTGTTCCATTTGTCGAGGTTTACACAAATGGCGTGACAGATGCAAATTATATAAGACCACTATTTGGATACCTAATAGTGATAAGTGAATTTATTTGGGCAATTAGGTTGCCATATAGCTCAATAACATTAGCAGCTGGTCATTTTAAAGAAACCAGGATAGGTGCTTGGGTTGAATGTATTTCTAATATATTAATATCAATACTATTAGTTAAATCATTTGGAATAGTTGGAGTTGCAATAGGAACAATAGTTGCAATGGCTATTAGAACAATTGAATTTATTTATCATACATCAAAATATATTTTAAATAGAAATTTGTTTTTGAGTATAAAAAAAATACTAGCAATTGTGTTAGATGTAATACTCATTAATTTATCCGCTATTTATATTCCAATGCTAAATAATAATAGTTATTTTAATTGGCTTATAAATGCCATAATTATTGCTTTAGCTGCTACAATAATAACAATATTAATTGACTGCATGTTTTATAATAAAGAAATGAAACAAATTTTAGAGAAAATAAAAATAGGAGGAAACAGAAAAAAATGAAAACATATTTAATAACAGGAGTTGCAGGATTTATTGGTTCAAATCTTGCCAAAAGAATTTTAAATGATGAACCAGATGTTAAAGTAATTGGTTTAGATAACGTAAACGATTATTATGACGTTAATATAAAAGAATACCGTTTAAATCAATTGAAAAATGATAATTTTACTTTTATAAAAGGAGATTTATCAGATAAAAATCTGATAAATAATATTTTTAAAGAGTATAAACCAAATATAGTAGTTAATTTAGCAGCACAGGCTGGAGTAAGGTATTCTATTACAAATCCAGATTCATACATTAAATCAAATATAATTGGTTTTTATAATATTTTAGAGGCTTGTAGAAATTATCCTGTTGAGCATCTAGTATATGCCTCATCTTCATCTGTATATGGTTCAAACAAGAAGGTACCATATTCAACAGAAGATAAAGTTGATAATCCTGTAAGTTTATATGCGGCAACAAAAAAATCAAATGAATTATTTGCACATGCCTACAGCAAATTATATAATATTCCATCAACAGGATTAAGATTTTTCACTGTATATGGTCCAGCTGGAAGACCAGATATGGCATATTTTGGCTTTACAAATAAGCTTATAAAAGGTGAAAAAATAAAAATATTCAATTACGGTAATTGTCAAAGAGATTTTACATACGTTGACGACATAGTTGAAGGAATAGTAAGAGTAATGCATAAAGCTCCAGAAAAGAAAATTGGTGAAGATGGTTTACCAATTCCACCTTATAAAGTTTATAATATAGGAAATAGTAATCCGGTTAACTTATTAGACTTTGTAACAATTCTCCAAGAAGAATTGGTTAGAGCAGGAGTTTTACCAAATGATTATGACTTTGAAAGCCATAAAGAATTAGTAGCAATGCAACCAGGAGATGTTCCTATTACATATGCTGATACAACACCATTAGAAACCGATTTCGGATATAAGCCAAGTACTGATTTAAGAACTGGTTTAAGAAACTTTGCTGAATGGTATAAAAAATTTTACAAGTAGATAGGGAGTTTTGCAAATGAAAATAGCGGTAGCAGGAACTGGGTATGTAGGTTTATCTCTAGCCACATTACTTAGTCAAAAAAATGAGGTAATTGCTTTAGATGTAATACCAGAAAAAGTAGAGAAAATAAATAATAGAATATCTCCTATTCAAGATCAATATATAGAAGAATATTTTAAAACTAAAGAATTAAACTTAAAAGCAACTTTAGATTATAAAGAAGCTTTTAATGGAGCAAAATATATAATTATATCTACTCCAACTAATTACGATGAAAAAACACACTTTTTTGATACATCTTCAGTAGAAGATATAATTAAAAAAGTTATATCAATGAATATAGATACAACTATGGTAGTAAAATCAACTATTCCAGTTGGATTCATCGAAAATATGAAGAAAAAATATAACATTGATAATATTATGTTTAGTCCAGAATTCTTAAGAGAAGGAAAAGCTTTATATGATAACTTATATCCATCAAGAATAATAGTAGGAGAAAAAAGCAAAAGAGCAGAAGAGTTTGCTAATTTATTAAAAGAATGTTGCTTAAAAGAAGATGTAACTGTTAAATTTATGAATTCAACAGAAGCTGAAGCTGTTAAACTATTTGCTAATACTTATTTAGCATTAAGAGTAGCATACTTTAATGAATTAGATACATATGCAGAATTAAAAGGATTAAATACTAAAGATATTATAGATGGAGTATGTCTAGATCCAAGAATAGGTAATTTCTATAATAATCCTTCATTTGGATATGGTGGATACTGCCTACCTAAGGATACTAAACAATTATTAGCTAACTACGATAATGTTCCAGAAAACTTAATTGAAGCTATCGTTAAGTCTAATGATACTAGAAAAAGACATATTACAGATATGATTCTAGAACATAACCCTAGTGTAGTAGGTATCTATAGACTTACTATGAAGAGTAATTCAGATAACTTTAGAGCAAGTGCAATTCAAAGTGTTATTAAGAATTTAAAAGATAAAAATGTTAGAGTAGTAATCTATGAACCAACATTAACTACTGATACATTTGATGATTTAGAAGTTATTAAAGATTTAAATGAATTTAAAAATATCAGCGATATTATTGTAGTTAATAGGGTAGATGATAATCTTTTAGATGTTAAAAACAAATTATATACAAGAGACTTATATAGCAGAGACTAAATAAGTCTTTTTATATGCTACTTTATAGTAGGATTCATTCCATGAAATTAAAATTTATGTTAAAATACTAATTGTTATTAAATTATCTATTAATGAAGGCGGGTAGTATTTATGGATGAAGCGTTACAATATATTGATGCTAAAATAGCAGATATAAATGAAATGATAAACAAAATTATATTGGATAATATTGATAATAGAGATTATATGGCCAAAAATATATTAAGTAATCTTAGATATTTAGTAGAATATTGCTTTTTTAGAGTATATATTACAGATAAAGAAAAGAAATATGTTAAATATAGTCATGAAAATAATCAACAATCAATTAAGTATGTGAAAAGTTGTGCTAATATGAGAGAATTAAGAGCGTTACATGGTTTCTTACAAATATCAACTTCTCATTCATTGCCCAATGGCGATGGCTCATCTAGAGTATTAATTAAATATTTAAGTTATTTAATTGAATTAAAAGAATTTATGTATAAAAAATATAAAATTACTATTTTAGATAATTTATATTCTTTTCCTCTTAACGTTGAAAAAAACATGGAAAATTATTATAGACAAATCTCAAATCAGATAAAAATTACTAATTTTAATAATTCGAAAAAAGTTTTAGGAAACATGTATTATGTTAGAAAAATAAAGCCAATTATTATTGATAACAATCTTTTTTATGAAGTAACATTAAGTGAGGCTACAGACTATATTAATAAGTTTAATCGTATTGTCGTATATTCTAAAGAAAAGATATTAGACAATTATGCCATCAAAATTTCCAGTATTGATAGAACAATACAACTATTTGAAAAAAATGTTAATATAAAAATTATAGATAGCTATAAAATAGCTATAAGGCCTTGTGAATTAAATAATTTATTCAAAAATATTTGGCTTACAATATAAAATTTCTTCAAAATATGGTGAATATGACTTGATAATGAAATATTTAAAGGTCAACAGATACAGTTTACTAGATATTGTTGAACTAGACAATAATCGTTATTTAGATTTTAAAAAAATATTAACAAATGGCGCCAATACACATTTCATTTTGAATTTAATTGAAGAATCAAGAAAAGTTGTTATAAATAATAAACCAGGAAGCAACATTTTAAAGTACCTTTTATTTCGCCTAAATAATCAAGTTATAAAATCACAATTAAGTCTCAATGACAATAAAAAACTGTCAAATTTATATTTAAGTTATGGATCAATCCCATTCGATGAAATGCCATATGCATCATCCCTACAAAATCATAAGGTTGATATCAATGATTTACTTCAATGTATAGACAATAACGGGCGTGATGATGAGTTGTTATCTAGAAGACTTCACTATAATTCAGATAGCTTAGGAATTATATATAATAAAATAAATGAAATTGATTTACCAAGCAATGTTGATGAATTAATTGCAAGATTTAATTCGAAAATTTATTTGCCAAAACATGAAGAAAGAAAAATAGAAAAAAACACTAAATATATATATGTAAATGGATATGAATCAGAAACTATCTCTATTATGCAAAAATTAAGAGAATTATCATGTGATGGTTATGCAGAATATAGTAATATTTTTACAATATGGAAAGATTCTTCGGATTATAAATTTACGGATTCCCAAAAATATGAAATATGTCAAAAGATGTTTATTAGCTCGAAAGTAGCCTTACTATATGGCTCGGCAGGGTGTGGCAAAACCGAAACAATCAAAATTATTTCTGACATATTAAAAGACAAAAATATTATCTTTTTAGCCAAAACAAACCCTGCAGTTGAAAACTTAAAAAGACGAATTGGAGAAGATAATTTTAACTTCACTTTTATGACAATTGACAAATATAAAACAAATTCGGTTGTTTGTGATTTGCTAGTTATAGACGAGTGCAGTACTGTTGATAATTATGACATGAATAACATATTATCCCGAAATGAAATGTACAATTTATTATTATTGGTTGGTGACATATATCAAATTGAATCAATAAAGTTTGGAAATTGGTTTAGATTCGCCAAAGAATTATTACCGCCACAATGTATAAATAAATTGGATGGTACTTTTCGAACCAAGAGTCAAGTCCTATTGGACTTGTGGTCAAAAGTACGAAATCTTGATACAGATATCGTGGAGTACTTATCAGATTATGATATGTCTGAAACATTAAATAAAAATATTTTTAATAAAGGCAGTGAAGATGAAATAATATTATGCTTGAATTATGATGGCCCATATGGAATTAATAACATAAATAAATACTTGCAGGCTAATAATCAGAACCAAGCATATGAATGGGGTATAAACTCATATAAAGTAGGCGATCCTGTTTTATTTAATGATTTAAATAGATTTTATCCAATTCTATATAACAATTTAAAAGGTAAAATAGTAAATATTAATAAAAGCAACGAAAAAATAACTTTTGATATTTTAATAGATATCCTAATTACAGATATTCAAGCTATGTCTATAGGACTAGAAGTAGTAGATAGATTAAATAAAAAAACAGTTATTAGATTTAGTGTTAACGCAAATAATGATGACGACATAGAGGATAGAAAAGACTGTGTAGTTCCATTTGTTGTCGCATATGCTACTTCAATTCACAAAGCACAAGGTTTAGAATATGAATCAGTTAAAATTGTTTTAAACGATGAAATAGGGGACGCCATTACGCAAAATATTTTTTATACAGCTATAACTAGATCAAAAGAAAAGTTGAAAATTTATTGGACTCCTGAATGTATGAATAAAGTTATAAAAAATTTTTCAATAAAAAATAACGATGATATTAATATACTAAGAAGTAAAATTGATTTTTAATTATTATCAAATTCAGCATTTACGATACCCTAAAATTAGGTATTTACAAATATTAATTCTGCGATTATGATGGAATTGGCCATTAAAAATCAAGAATTAAAGATAAGGAGTGATGTAAAAATGTCCAAAAAAGAAAATATTAAATTCTTCATTTCGTGCAAAGTAGCTAATCTGTTTCTTTTAAGTGAAACTAGCAAGGACTATCCAGAAATCGTAAATGCAATGTCATATCATAATGGATTGCCAAGAATGTTGAATAGCGATTTTAAAAAAATGTCAAAAGATCGCCAAATATCTTTGCAAAATGAATGGAATGATATATTTAATCATGCCCAAGGTGAATGGTCTGCTACAAAATACGAAGAGAAAAGTCAAGGAAAAATAATTAACTGTGAATTGTGCGGCCATAAAAAAATAAGTTCAATTTTTAAAATAAAAAATTTAGAAAATCAAAAGGAATTAATAGTAGGTAGTGAATGTATTAAGTATTTTTGTGGAATCAAAAATAATTCTAAAGAAGATCGCAAGCTTTATTTGAAAGACGAAAGAGAAAAAAGAAAAGTTGCCAAAAATATTTGGTATGCAGAAAGTGTGGTTCCAGGTCTTAACAACCAAGTCAAAAGTTTTAGGAGAATACCCGATAATCATTCATTTATAATGCCAAATAAGTTAAAGAAAGAGTATTATAGGATTGAAAATTTAATTAAAGAAGATTATGATGCAGAATTAAAAAAGCCAAAATCAAAAATAGATTGTAGGAAATTTGTTAGTACAAATTCACAAATAACAGTCTTTAAAGAAAAATTAGAGGAGTCTAAGCAAAAGTATAAAAATGATAAATGGCAAATCACGGAAAATATAGCGAGATGGTGTTATAATAGCAAAAAGGATTCCCTAATTGAACGATTAAGTGTAACAGAAAAAGTAGATTTTACAACAGCTGATCAAATTTATGAAACCAATTATTTGCATTTTATAGTTGAAGAATTTAAGAGCTTTTTGTATTTTAACAATTTTAAGGTATTAAAAAATAATTCTATAAACTTTGAAGTTTCAAGTAAATTTAATGAAGGAATTAAGATATTAGTTGATACAGTTGATTTTTTAAAAAAATATAAAGCAAATTTATTTAAAAACGAATATGAAAACATAAGCATAAAAGATTTATTAAGGGTTAGTAAAATAAGCAAAGATAGCTATGACAATGCGGCATATTTGATTTGCAGAAAGTGCAGATATGATTATAAGTATCAATTTCAAAGTGCTGAAATAAATGAAATTGCCTTTAAATCTGAAAATAATATTTTAGTTTTAAAATACGCTGAATTTATCAACAAATTTAAAAACTATATTTTTAAGAAAAAAATTGATTCTAAAATGAACAAAGAGATTGTTAATTATATTGAAGCAAATTCAGAAAAATATACTGCTGAAAATTACTCTGTGCATTTAAAAACATTTGGTATTTTTCAAAAATAGCTATTTAGAAAAAATATGCAAGCAACACAATGTTAACTAGTGTTGTAGTAAATCCCAACTAAAAACCAATTTCCAATAAAAATGATACAAATTGTATCAAAAGCAGTAAAAAATAGTATACTTTTTTGAAAATTATGCTATACTATATATTGAAAAAAGGAAAAAGGTGAATATAATGATCAGATATATTAAACTAAATAACTATAAGTCACTTGTTGACTTTAAAGTGGATTTTATGAAAACAAAAGACACTTCAAAAAAACTAGTGCTTATTTATGGCGAAAATGGAGTTGGTAAATCTAATTTAGCTAATTCATTTTATACATTAAATGAAACAATGAGAACTATGGCTGCCAATGAATTTGCTAAGAATTTACTTGATCAATTTAGTAAAAATGAGAATTTTAATAAAGAATCAAGCAAAGTTGCAATTAATTTTGCCAATTCAATTATTAAAGCAAATTATAAAGATACTAAAATGATAATTGATGAATATAAAACTATTGATTCAGCAGATAATATGATTTTAGAATATGGCTTTGATATGAATGGACAAGATGGAGTTTATCGTATCGAATTTGATAATGAAAAAATAGTTTCTGAAAGACTAGACTTTACCCTTAACAAAAATATGACTAACTATTTTAATATTAATACTGATAATATGAAGATTAATGCCAACGTTTTCAAAGATAAAAAATATTATAATGAATTTATTGAACTTCTTAATAAGTATTGGGGCAAGCACTCATTTATGTCAATCCTTTCATATGAAATTGATGATAAAAAAATTGAATACATGAAGAACGCGATTAACGAAAATCTTTATAATGTTTTACTATATCTAAATGGAATATCTACAAAGATCAATGGCAAAAATAATAGTGAGTTTGGTGCAATAAGATTGAATAGCCATATTTTAGAAAATCTTGATAACGGAAAAATACTTATCAAAGATGAAGAAGAACTTAATAAAACAGAATATCTATTAAACGAAATATTTACATCTTTGTACTCGGATATAAAAAGAGTATATTATAAGAAAAACTATGAAGATAATTATTTAAAATACCATCTATATTTTAGAAAAATGATCTATGGAAAAATTAAAGATATCAATTTTTCTCTAGAATCAAATGGCACGCAAAATATTTTAACTATAATTCCATATCTAATTGCAGCGTGTGAAGGTCAAACTGTTATAATTGATGAACTAGACACTGGCATTCATGATTTATTAATTAAAGGTCTTCTTGAATGCGTTGTACCTTATATTAAAGGACAATTAATAGTAACTACTCATAATACCATCTTGATAAATTCTATGCCTACAGGAAGTGTATATATTTTTAGAGCAAATAAAAATGCCGAAAAGACTTTAATTTCACTTGACGATTTTCAAGAAAGAATCCAAAAAAACAATAATCCTCAAAAGAAATACCTAAGTGGCTTATTTGGAGGAGTACCAATTATAAGTGACATTGATTTTGAAGAATTGATAGATAATTTAAAATAGAGGTAACTATGCAGCAGTTAAATTACACTAAAGCCATAGTTATAGTTCATGGCAAATCCGAAAAACAAATATGTCAGCATGTAAAGAGTAAATTACGTTTGAAAATGGAAATAGTTAGTAACAATAATGGTGAAAGTTCTATTCAAATAACCAGCGTGAAACAAACCCTAAATAATACGATTTTTAAATCATATAATAGCTTTATTAAAAAGTATGAAGATGTTAAACTATCTAGCAATAATAAATCTCTCGATGAAGATTTCAAAATATTTATTATTCTAGATACTGATGATTGCACCGAAAATCAAAAAAGTGCTTTCATAAATAAGAAAATGTTTAAATCTCATTGGGCCTATGACCATATAGTACCAATATATGATAGCCCAAATCTAGAAGAAGTTTTAAAAAAAGCAAATGTACCATTTACCAAGACTGGCGATAAAAGAAAAAAAGAATACGTTAAACTATTTCCTACAGATCCTAAATATGAGAAAAGTGATGAAATTCAAATTCAAGAGCTATGTGATAATCTAAAAAAACAAACAAATACCAACTTGAATGAATTTTTAGATTTTTGCCTAAAAGCTGCAGAGTAACGTTCAAAATATTGGTTAAGTTACAGCCAATATTTTTTATTTGGAATCAAATAATATTAGCATTTAAAAATGTTATAACATACTATCTATTTTTCCATTAATATGTTAATATAAGCCTAAGAAAAGAGGAACAAAATGAAACTATTAGACGAAGCTAAATATTTACGTAAAGACGCCATCTACGAAGACTATTACAAAATAATCAAAAACTTTAAGGACTATGATAAGATAACTACTAAGAAAATGCTTGAAACTATAATAGACTTATATAATCAAGAAGGATATCTAAAAGACTTCTTAACCATTGAAGAAATCGACTTACTTAAAATGATAATCAAAAATAAGCACCTAAAAGAAGAAAAGGTTAGAGAACATATAGCCTATGAATCATTAAGTGCTAAACTAATTATTCGCTATGATCATACTCAAAATAAATATGATATACCAGAAGAATTTAAAGCGAGTGTTGAACATACAATCAAAAAGCTAAATAAAACAGACTTAGCCATAATCAAAAATAACACTAACTTTGAAAAAGTATTCTTAGGTATAATCAAAATATTTGGCGTTCTAACCAAGAAAGACCTATACAAGCTAGTATATGACTATACTGAAATAGATGCCGATGAATTTGATTACCTCATTAACTTACCATTAATTAATTATCACTTTATTATCCTAAAAGACAATGTCTATACCTGTGCTGATTATTACTTATACCTAGAAGAAGCAATCGAACTAGTAAGTAAAACTCGTAAACTAAGTATCTATGAAAGACCAATTGAAGACGTAGTAGGGTATGGATACCATGATTTTTTACTAACGGAAGATTCAACCATAGCATTCCTAGATAAACTAGACGAACTACATTTATATCCCGACTATATCTTAAAAAGAATAAAAGAGTATTGTAATCTTAACTTAGATAGAACTGAACTAAAAGAACATTTAGCAGATTTAGTTCATAATGAGAAAGACTATCAAGAACTATGTATCTTACTAGATAACATGATGAACAATACTACATCAATTGCCTACCAAGGAAGAACTCCTAATGAATATCAAGAAGAAAAAATCAAAGAAAAGCAAACTAAAGAATACAATAAAAAATTTAATCAACTTAAAGATAACGAAGATATAATTCAGTATCGTAAAATTAAAGACCAAATAGGAAGTGTAATTGAAAATTGTTGTCTTACTTATAAGACATTACCTATAGATAAATTTAAAAAAGCATTTAAGCTAAATAACATCGATATCTCTAAAATGGAGACTAAAGCTTTAACTAATCTCTTACTATTTCATAGTATTGATAATGAACCAACTGAGTTCTCTAAGTACATAAAAACATTAAATGTTTTATCTAGTGAATATGCTACAGCTTGGAAAATAGATGAAAACCAAGTAGAAAGTGTCTTTCAAATTAAAGATGTTAATTCTAAAAAGGGTGTAGTGATAGTAGAAGATGCCTATACTAATAAAGAGTATGAATATTACGATATTGCCTTTTCTTGCTCCGGAGAATTCTTAAAAAGACTTTATATCTATACTACTTTAGTTAAGGTTGATAATATCTGGACTCCTAATGAATATCTTCTGCCTTTAGCAGGTTCTACTTTAGAAGATATAAATGAAAAGATTGATTCTATTAAAGGAGTTAATAATCTAAATACTAGACGTTTCTTAGCTTGTTATCTCTTATCTTTATCAAGTGATACGATAATAACTAAAAGAACATTAAACTAGTAAAAAACAGCCCGGAAAGTATTAAAATTAAGAAATATTATAAAAATTTGACAAGTAATTGTCATAACCCACTTGAAAATACTTAAAAACAATAGTAAAATACAAGAAGAAATGAGGAGAGAATATGAAAAAAATAAGAAATATTGTATGTCTATTCGTAGCAATGTTATTAGTTGGAACACTAAACGTTAACGCTATGAGTAAAGACGAGCTAAAAGCTAAGTTAACTAAAGCTTATACAATCAATGGAGCAACATTCCAAGCTACTAGTGATCAAAAAGTAGAAATCGAAAGATACTTATCACAAAATAATGTATCTGAATCTGATGCTGATTACATTGCTAGTAAAATTGATGAAGCTGTTGCTATTATTGAAAGAGGAGATGCTACTTCTTTTGAAAAATTAACAAAAGCTGAAAAAAATGAAATCAAAGCATTATTAACAGAAGTTTCTAATAACACAAGTGTTAAAGTTACAGCTGTTAAAAACGGAGTAAAAGTATATAACTTAGATGGTACAGTATTCACAGTAGTTACTGCTTCTAAAGTAAAATATACTGATACTTATATGATCATTGCTCTTGCTGGTGTGGTATCTATTATCGGAATTGCCGTAATCGCAAGAAAGATGAAAAAAGCTAATGCTTAAAAAAAGTATTGCAACTTTAAAGGTAATTGTTAAGCAATTGGCAATTGCTTTTTTCTTTGCATCATTATTTATCTTTTTAATATTTATTTTCTTTGCTAAAAAAATAGATACCACAATCTCACTATTAAATAAAATGAGTGTCAAAGAAGTAAATAGAACCACCGAAAAGATAAACATAGATAGTGGGAGCAAACGCCTTTCAAGCTATCCAACCTATGGTGAAATATTTGCTACTATAGAAATCCCAACTATTAACGTATCAGCTAATATCGTTGAAGGAGATAACCTAGATCTAATCAAGAAAAATATTGGCCACTATGCTGGGTCCTATTTTCCTGGAGAAGGGGGAACCATCGTCTTGGCAGCTCATAACTCTCAAGCTCACTTTGGCAAACTACCAGACCTTAAAATAGGATCTAAAATAATTATCAAAACAAGTTATGGAACCTATACCTACAAAGTAACCACAGGCCAAATAATCAAAGCTACTGACCTTGAAAAAAACATGGATATCAAAGACGACAAAGAAACCTTACTAATGTATACCTGCTACCCAGTAAGTATCTATGGTTTTAAAGATAAAAGATACGTCATAACCGCCAGCCTAGAAGGAGAAGAATAATGAAACCTCATACTATATTTTTTAATTACTTAACCAAATTCATCTCATCAATCTTATTCTTTTTAACAACAACTATTACGATAATCTTATTTACTATTTTTAATCAAAACTTCATGGCTCAACAACTAAATGAAACTAACTACTATGAAAAACTATATACCAACATTAAACTAGAAATGTCATACTATGTAACCCAATCAGGACTAAGTGATGACATTCTAAACAATATCTTCGATAAAGAACTACTAAGAAGAACAACAGAAAAAATGTTGGATAACTTCTACAACAATAAAGATAATACAATTAATAAAACTAGTGTTGAAGAAAATTTGACGAATAACATTAACGAAGAGTTAAAAGACTACAAATTAACTGAAGAAGATAAAACATCAATTAATAAATTTATTACTCAAATGAGCAGTACATACGAAATGGAAATAAGTTATTCTAATATTCTAAATAAATATCATAATAGTTTTAACAGAATCTATCATATCTTAGTAGCGTTAGACATCCTATGTATTACATTATTTATCATTAATTACTTCATAACTAGATATACTCTAAAAGAAAGAAATATCATTATATCCTTACTAACTACAGCCACTCTAATAACCATAATTCATTTATACCTATCTAATACCTTAGATTTAGGACATCTAGAATTCTATAACGATATTATCTCTAATCTAATCAATTACACTTATCAAAGTATTATGAGTATCTTTAACATTGTAAGTACAATCTACTTAGTAATATCATTATCCCTTATTCTTTATGCTACTAAATATACCAAAGAACTATTAAAATACAAAGATAAAGTTCTAATTGTTCTAGCCATAATCTGGATGGGTGTAATATTTATGTTCTCTGCTCAAGTATCTGATGAATCTAAATCAAGTTCTAACAAAGTAACTAGTGCTGTTGTAAATACTGTAATTAGCATTAAAAAAGAAAATATCAGTGAAGAAAAAAGACAAAAGATTATTGAAGATAAAACCTTTATTGTTAGAAAAACCGCTCACTTTACAGAGTACTTTATTCTAGGATTAATCCTAATCTTATATTTACAAACTAAAGAAAAACTTACAACAAAATACATAATCCTAGCCATAATATTCTGTGTACTATACGCTACTAGTGATGAAATCCACCAATTATTTGTTGATGGAAGAAGCTGCAAAATAATGGACATCCTAATCGATACCTGTGGCAGTTCCTTAGCTATCCTAGGATTTACCAGTATCTATAAACTAACTACAAACTTAAAAAAGCAAAAAGAATTATTCATAGAACAAATTTAATTGTCGAAATTTGTCGAACAAATAATAATTGCAATTATAATAAAATACTATATAATAACGTTAGGTGAAGAAAATGACATTTATAATTATCTTTATTTTAGCGTTCGTTATATGGTGTTTTTTAAAAATATCTAGTATAGCTACCGAATTAGAAGAAAAAATGCAAAAAAAATATAAAAATAACAAATCGTAGTTGAGAAAAATAATTAAATAGTTTATAATTATCTTAGCAAAGAGGGATTATATGGAAGAAGTAAATTTAAAAGAAATGTTTAGTTATTTTCTAAGCAAGTATTTATTAATTATATTATTTGTTGTACTTGGCGCTGGTGCATGCATTGTATATAGTTTATTCATTCAAAAACCAATGTATAACTCATATACAACAGTAGTACTAGCCCGATCAAGTGATTCAACATCAAATAGTGGTACTCTTCAATCAGACGTTACCACCAACCAAAAATTAGTATCTACTTACCGTGAAATAATTAAAAGTAGAAGAATCTTAAATCAAGTAATTAGTAACTTGGATTTAAACATGAGTTATGAATCATTGCATAACATGGTTAGTGTAACTAACGAAAAAGATACTGAGCTAATCAAAATAGCAGTTAATAGCCAAAACTCTAAAGACGCTAAAGACATTGCTAACGAAATAGCTAAAGTATTCTCTAAAGAAATCGAAAACATTTATGAAATTAAAAACCTAAGTATTATCGATTATGCTGATGAAAATACCATCCCATACAATATTAATGTACCAAAACAAATGGCTATCAGCGTTCTAGTGTCATTCGTACTAGCTTGTGGTATTATATTTGTTATGTTTTACTTTGATACAACTATTAAGAGTAGTGAAGAAGTCGAAGAAAAAATTGGTTTACCAGTATTAGGGGTAGTACCTTTTAAACCTACTTTAAAAGGAGGAAATAAATAATGAATGAGTTAATTGTTGCAACAAATCCTAAATCAAGTATTGCTGAAGCCATCAAAACTATTCGTACAAACTTACAATTTTCATCAGTAGATGATAAAGTAAAAAGTATCTTAGTTACGAGTTCTTTTTCTGGAGAAGGGAAGAGTTTTGTTACTTCTAACTTAGCCGTGGCATTTGCTCAAGCTGGAACTAAAGTTTTAATTGTTGACTGCGACTTAAGAAGAGGAAGACAGCATAACATTTTCCATGTTGAAAACTTAGAAGGCCTATCAAATCTTTTAATTGACGACGTTGAAAAAAAATATAAACATTATATTAAAAAAACTAGATATGAAAACATTTATGTCTTACCAATGGGTATCGTACCTCCAAACCCAAGTGAATTACTAGCTAGTGATAAAAACAAACAACTAGTAGGAATACTTGCTAAAAACTATGACCTAGTAATTTATGATGGTGTTCCTGTAGGAGGACTAACTGATTCAATAATCATGGCCGACTTAGTTGATAAAATTGTTATTGTTTCAGCCTATAAGCAAACCCCAATAGAGTTACTAAATAACACTAAGAAAAACTTAGAAAAATTTAGTGATAAAATTGCTGGAGTTGTCTTAAATAAATATCCAGCTACTAAAGATCATTACTATTCTAACTACTATTACAAGGCCGATAAATGATAGATATTCATAATCATATCTTGCCTAATATTGACGATGGTTCAAAATCATTTGAAGAAAGTATTAATATATTAAAACAAGCATATGAAAGTGGAGTAACCGATATAATAGTTACTCCTCATTTTATATTAGGAAGTAGTTATAGTAGTAAAGTAAAAGATAATGAGACTATCTTAAAAGAATTAAAAAATAAACTAAAGTTAGAAAATATTAATATTAATCTTTATTTAGGTAATGAAATATTTGTTGAAAACAATATGTTAGAGCTTCTTAAAAACAAAAGTGTTACATCATTAAATAAGAGTAGATATGTCTTATTCGAGCTACCAATGAATAATAACTTTAAAGGCTTAAAAGACTTATTATTTAACCTTCAAGTAAATGGTTATATTCCTGTTATTGCTCATCCTGAAAGATATCGTTTTATTAAAGAAAAACCTGAAGAAGTCATAAACTTACGCCAAGCAGGGGCATTATTTCAAATTAATATAGGAAGTATCCTAGGTAATTATGGTGATGAGGCTAGAAAAACAGTTATGCTTTTATTAAAACATCAAATCCCATCATTTATAGCAACTGATACGCACCATGATACTCATGAATTTTATAAAAAAATACCTGAAGTTAAAACCATCCTAAAAAAACATATCCCTGAAGATTATATTGAAGAACTATTTAATGTCAACACTAAAAATATTTTAGAAAATAAAATCTTCGAACCAAGAGAAACCATTCCTTTTAAAAAAGGCTTATTTGGTAAAATTAAGTAACACAATCCCTGTGTTATTTTTTTGAGTTTAATGTAAAGTAGAAAAAAACTTACCAAAAATTAGCAAAAAAACATTGCTATCAAAAGCTCAAAGTGATAATATTAAAGTCCACGCTAAAAAAGGAGAATGTAATGAACACACTATTAATATTAATTGCTAACATCTTATTATCTGGACTTCTTATTGAAGTGTTTTTTAACCATAATAATGCTAAAAACCAAGAAACAAAGTTATATTCTAAAATGTTAATTATAAACTTTATCTCCTCGGTAATTGCCATTTTTACCATTATTATATTTAAAAGCCTTAATCTTAACTTTCTAACTATAATCATGAAAAAAATAGAACTAGTCTTAAACCTTCTTATCTTAAGTTTATTTTTACAATATAACCTAGTTCTAATAAATAAAAAAGTTAAAACTACTAAAATACTTAAAACAATATATTTAATAAATATTATTTTAGTCATTATATTACCAATAGATGTCAATATAATAAATAATACAATAAAAGTATCCCAAATAGGGTATACCACATATCACATTATAAGTACTATCCTAATAAGTATCATATCACTACTAACTATCAAACTAATAAAGATAAATAAAAAAAACTTAAAGAAATCATTGCCATTTCTTGGCTTAACCATACTTTCATTATTCAGTATCTTACTCCAAATAAAATTCCCCGAAAGCAATATCTATAATTACTTTATGTCTTATATCCTTCTAATCATGTATTTTACCATTGAAAATCCCGATACCAAAGTAATCGAACAACTAAACATTGAAGCTAAAAAAGCTAGTGAAGTAAGAAAAGCCCAAGAAAACTTCCTAGCTAGTATGTCTCACGAAGTAAGAACACCCCTAAACACCATTGTTGGTTTATCAACTTCCTTAGAAGAAAATCCTAAGTGTCCTGTAGAAATGAAACAAGACCTCCAAGATATTGTTACATCTTCCTATAACCTTTTAGAAATGTTTAACAATGTTATTGATATAAATGAAACCGAAACTGGTACATTAAAACTGCAAAATGAAAAATATAACGTAAGAGAAAGTATTAACGAAGTTATTAATAATCATAAAATTAAACTAAATAAGAAAAATCTAACTTTAAATATCGAATATCAAGATAATATTCCTAAATACTTATATGGTGATATCAAACATCTTAAAGTAATCATTACTAATATCTTATCTAACGCTATTAAATATACTAAAGATGGTAAAATAGACCTCTTAGTACGAAGTATTAATGAACCTGATAAATGTAATCTAATAATTATTATTAAAGATACCGGTATTGGAATGAAAGAAGAAACTTTATCTAAGATGTATCATAAATTTGAAAGACTAGATACTATTAAAAATTCTAATATCGAAGGTATGGGACTAGGTCTTGCTCTAACTAAAAGATTAGTTGAACTAATGCATGGTACCATTAACTTTACTACCACATACCAAGTAGGAACAACTTTCACCATCATGTTACCGCAAGAAATTTACTATCAAGATAGTATTACATTACCTAAACTAAAAGATTTAACTAAGTCTAAAAGAGTCTTAATTGTTGACGATAATCCTCTAAACATTAAAGTAGCTAAAAGAGCCCTAGAGGCTTTAAACTATACCAACTTAGATACCTGTGATAGTGGCTTTAAATGTCTAGAAAAAATCAAAAATGGTAATAGCTATGACATTATCTTAATGGATATCATGATGCCGGAAATGTCTGGAACCCAAACCTTAGAAAATCTAAAAAACATATCTTCTTTTAAAACCCCTGTAGTAGCATTAACTGCTGATGCCCTAATTGGAGCCAATCAAAAATATCTTAACCAAGGCTTCAGTGCCTACTTAGCTAAACCCTATACCAAAGAGCAACTAAAAAATATCTTAAATAAATATTGACGAGTAAAGATAACTATTATATTATAAAAAGCAAAGAAAAGAGTGTGAATTATGAATTCAAGTAGTGGGTTAATATCAAACCGCAGATTTTATTTTAATATTCAATTATCACCAGCAACAACCCTTGAAAGTTTTAAACAAGAGTTTCCTAATCCTGAACTTGAAAACTTTTCTGACTTAGTAAATGATTTAATAATTAAACTATCAAGAGATATCAAAGAATTAGAAAGTGATTTAAACCAAGAAGATTTAGCTATCCTAAATGAAGATGAAGAATATACTCTATTAAAGTCTAAATTAGAATATTCTTTAGAAAGAAAAATGATTTTTGAACAGGAAATAACAATGCAAGATAAGAATATTCATACCAACGTAAGAAATATTATTTTTGCTAAATCAAACGTCGGAAACATATTTGTAGTAGAAGATATTTCCAGCATTAAAAGCGAGTTTTATGCTGATGTAATTGGCACTTTAGAAAGATTAAAGAAACCATACACTACTGATGAAGCTGACATAACTAAAGAAAAAGCTTTTAATAACAACAATAAAGTTAAAGGGATAAAAGAAACTAAGCAAGGTATCGCTAGAATCTATTATGTTATATTAGATGAAGATACCATCTTAGCATTTAATGCCCAAATTAAAAAAAGCGATAATCCAACTAAAACCAAACAAGCAATAGTTAAAAGAAAACAAAATATTTCGGATCAAATTGATTATTACAAACAAGAACTAAAAGATCCAGCTAAAAAAGAACAAATTATTCAAGAAAACAATAAAATATATGATGAGTTAATAGCTAAATTACAAAAGGAGCGTCGTCAAAGATGAAAATAAGATATAACAAAAGTGCCTTAGCAATGCGTCGATTAAAACTTGTAATGTCTAAGAAAATTATAATGTGCATTAAGACTAATAATTTAAATATTGCCGATATTGCTAACGAGCTAGAAATAACGGAAACTGAACTTTGCATTTGCCTTAATGAAACATATGCCAGCTACTCGTTTTATGATCAAACCCTTATTTGTGTTGAAAAATTATCTAATAAAAAACATGGTAAAAGAGCTAGAGTATAGCTCTTTTTCTAATCTCCTAACATTAACTTAATAGTCGAACCATCCGCTACATAATATCCCGATTCCGGTGATTGATATATAACCTTTGAACCCGTACCCGAGTATTCTAACTTATAACCCTTTAATATCTCATTAGCTTCCTTAACACTTTTATTTAAAACATCAGGTAATACTTGATACTTCACATCTAACCAATTATATTCTTTAGGCATAACTTCTTTAGTTGGGGGAATATTTTTTATTTCAATATATGATTCTAAAATTGCTTTTGCAATAGGCGCTGCAACCGTCCCACCATATTGTACAATCCCTTTAGGGTTATCTACCGCAACATATAGCACGATACTTGGGTTATCGGCTGGCATAAATCCAATAAACGATACAATATAATTACCAACCATATAAGAGCCATTATTAACCTTTTGGGCCGTACCAGTCTTTCCACCGACACGATAATTTTCAATATACGCATTACGCCCACTACCATGAGCTACAACATTTTCTAAGGCATATCTTACAAGCTTAGAAGTATCATCTCTAATAACAGTTCTAACCTTAGTCGCTTCAACGCTTTTTAAAGTATCCTTATTATTTGCCGTAGTAACTTTACTAACAATATAGGGCTTATACAAAGTACCACCATTAACCGAAGCTGAAACACTAGCAACTTGTTGAATAGGGGTAACACTGACGCCCTGGCCAAACGCCGTTGTTGCAAGTTCGACATTACCAACACGGTCCAAATCAAACATAATACCTTTGGCTTCACCATTCAAATCAATGCCCGTTTTCTTTCCAAAGCCAAAATTATTAATATACTCAAATAACTTTTCTTTACCTAATTTTAAACCTAAATTAACAAACCCTGGGTTACAGGAATTTGCCACTACATCTAAATAACTTTGATCCCCATGACCGCCAGCCTTCCAGCAGTGGATAGTCGCCCCATCAACATTAACATGTCCTGCATCATAAAATCTATCCTCAAATAAATTCACGATATTCTCATTTAACGAAGCTGCAAGTGTCGTTATTTTCATAGTCGAACCAGGTTCATAAGTCATCCAAATAGGTAAGTTACGGGATAATACTTCTTGCGTATAAGTCTGATAACTATTAGGGTTGTAATTAGGTCTACTAGCCATAGCCAAAACCTCACCAGTATTAGGATCCATGGCAATTGCCAATGCATGCTCAGGATTATATTTTGCTACCGTATTATCAAGTTCTCGTTCTACCGCTAACTGTAAATCCAAATCAATAGTCAAAGTAACATTATTCCCGGACTTAGCCTCTACATATTCCTCAGTTTTCGCAAGCCTTCCGCCCTTAGCGTCGCTATAATACTTAATCGCCCCATTAGTACCCGTTAAAAACTTATCATATTCCAGTTCTAACCCTGACAAGCCTTGATTATCAATTCCTACATACCCCAAAACATGCGCCAATAAATTATCATAAGGGTAATATCTTTTGGACTCTTTAAGTAAGTAAACTCCATCATAATTAAGACTATTTATCTTATCTGCTACCTCAAACGACAATTGTCTTCCTTCCGGATGTACTCTTTCAATGGAAGTCTTCTTCGATACATGCCGATACATTTCTTCATAAGATACTCCCAAAATCTCCGCTAAATCTTTTGATACAGCTTCCTTATCCTTAACCTGATTAGGCACAATATACAAAGAAGTAGTCGTAATATTCGAAGCCAAAACTTTCCCATTACGATCCAAAATCAAACCTCTATCCGCTGTAATTGGTAATTGTCTACTCCATAAATCATTAGCTAAAGTATTTAACTTTTTATACTGAAATACCTGAATATAAAATACTTTCAAAATAACTGCTAACAAAAGTAAACAAACACACACTAATACTAATCTAATCCTAAAATGCTTCTCTTGATAAAACATGATATCACCATTAAAATATATGAGTATGTATTCTAAATTAGATTAAAAACCATAAAATTAAATAACATAGCTAAATTTCTCTGTCTAAAATACCAGATAATGTGTCAAATTAAGAATTATATTTTATAAAACCGAAGTTCTTGTAGTATAATATTAAGGAAGGTGATCTAATTTATGCTTATACTTGCTAAAGCCGCTATGGCAATGATGCTAGGGTTTATTTTATCAATAATTGCAGGAGTTATCATAATTCCTTTAATGCGTAAACTCCATTTTGGTCAAAGAGTTAGTCTTACTCTAGGGGAAAGGCATTTATCTAAAGACGGAACTCCAACCCTAGGTGGTTTAATCTTTATTATCCCAACAATTATTACCATTTTACTACTTTGGTGGCGTGGTAGTATTGATATGACTTCTAACCTTATCATTGTCATGATTGTCTTTATTGCCTATGCACTTCTTGGCTTAGCCGACGACCTTTTAAAGATAATCTATAAAAACAATAAGGGTCTAAGTATCATGTTCAAACTATTTATGCAAACCCTAATTGCCTTAGCATTTTTCTATATATACATTCGTAATGGGGGAGAACCTTATGTAGCAATATCTGCTATAAATATTAATATTTATCTTGGTTGGATATATGGTTTATTTATTTTATTTCTTTTAGTTGGAACTTCAAATGCCGTTAATATTACGGATGGTCTTGATGGCTTAGCCGGTGGCTTATCCGCTATTGCATTCTTTGCTTATGGTCTTATTGCTTGGAATACTTCATGGCTTGCTGGATACCAAGAGATTGCCATTTTCTGCTTTGTCTTAGTTGGAACATTACTTGGCTTCTTATTTTATAATACTCATCCGGCTAAAATATTTATGGGGGATACTGGTTCACTAGCCTTAGGTGGTGCCCTCGCAGCCATTGCCATTCTAACTCGTCATGAACTATCTTTAGCTATAATCGGTGGTGTCTTTGTTGTCGAAACCCTATCAAGTTTAATTCAAATAATTGCCATTCGTAAATTCCATAAAAGAATATTTAAAATGGCCCCACTACATCATCACTTTGAACAACTAGGGTGGGCGGAACGTGATATCGTTAAAGTATTCTGGGTTGCCGGATTACTTCTAGCTATGTTAATGATTATATATAATGTTTGGATCTAATTTACTTAGATCTTTTTGTATGCTATGATACATCTAGAGGTATATATGAATAATAATTTAGTCAAAGACTTTTTAAAAACAACTTTTATAATCATGATAATATTCTGGGGTGGTGCGGCTGTACTTAGCCAAACTTTAGAGTTAACCATAAATAATATATTACTAAGAATTATGCATTTAATTGGTGGTTTTTCTCCAACTATTGCGTCTTATATTACTCTCAAAAAATATAACCAAGTTAAAGATTTTAAATCTTGGTTAAAGAAAATTTTTGAACCCACCAAAAGTGTACTAGCCTACGTTCTGACAATTCTATTTGTCTTTATTTACTACGGAGTAGGATGTCTCTTTAATGGCTTTTCTTATGGTGCACCTATATTTATGATTGTTATCTTATTACCAATGATGCTATTTGGTGGTGGCAATGAAGAAGTCGGCTGGCGTATGATTTTACAGCACCAACTAGAGAAAAAATTCAACTTCCATGTTGCTACTATTTTAACCGCCTTTACTTGGTGGCTTTGGCATTTACCCTTATTTTTTATTAAAGGCACGGCCAATGCTAATATGAATTATTTCCTATTTGGTATCATGTGTCTAACACTAAGTTATGCTCTAGCCACAGTAAGAAAAGTATCGAATGGTACATTTCCTTGTATTCTGTTGCATTGTCTAATCAATGGCTTATCGGGCATTTTTGTCTTTAATTACAGTGTATCAAGTTGTCTTATAACGTTAGTAATCACTATATTACTATCTGTATTAATCTTAACCTGGCATAAAAAATCTTATAATATTTCTAGAGGTAAATATGAATAAAGAAAAAATTTTAAAAACAATAGTTATCGGTCTTACATTAGCTTTAGTTCTTGAAATACTTGGTCTCATTTTCGATATTCAAAGCCTAACGTTCATTTACTTTCATTATGGTAGTCCAAGTAATTCAACTAGCATTCTTCCTATTATTTTTTGCTTACTCCTAAGTGTGATCATAACTTCAAATAACGAGATATCCAAAAAGGTAATATATATCATTATACTGATTATAGTATTTTTCCTTCTTGACCATGGCATTTTTTTATGCGATAAAAGTTAAAAAAAGATAGTGTTACTTAAAACCCTATTTAAGTAACATCTTAGATTATTATTAAAAAGTTAATTGTCATTTACGACTAACATTCAGTATTATCCCAATCGACGCCAAACTAACCAACAAACTAGACCCACCATAACTAAAGAAGGGTAGAGTAACTCCTGTAACTGGAATTAACCCCACAACCACGCAAAGATTTAACAAAGCCTGAATTAAAATACCAAATGCTAATCCAAACACTAAGTACTTAGAAAACAAATCTCTCGAACTTAAAGATATCTTTACCGCTCGAATGAAAATAACAAGAAAAATTGCCGTTACCACTAGAACCCCTAGAAACCCAAACTCTTCAGATATAATGGAAAAGATAAAATCTGTTTGCGGTTCCGGTAGATAAAAATGCTTTTGAATAGACGAACCAAACCCTAAACCTAAAAGACCACCCGGCCCAATCGCATACAAACTTTGAATAATTTGAAAACCACTACCTAAAGGATCAACCCATGGATTAACAAAAGAAACAATCCTTGCCAACCGATAAGGTGCAATAATAATTAAAATGACTATTCCTACTAAACCTAAAATTCCACACTTAACAAAGAAACTAACCTTTGCTCCTGAAATAAAAATAATCATGATAAGCGTTAGTACAATAACCATGCCTTGTCCAAAATCCGGTTCCAACATAATTAGACCAAAAAATAAGAAAATAACCCCTAAAATAGGGAATAAACCTTTAACCACTTGTTTTACGTCATGATCATTCTTTGCCAAATACTTTGAAACAAAAATTATCAATCCAATCTTGGCAAACTCACTTGGTTGAATACCCAAAGATCCAATTCCAAACCAACTCCTAGCGCCATTTCGCACCTTACCAATTCCCGGAATTAGCACCAGTACTAATAAAATAAAACAACCTAGTAATATCTTATTGGCATACTTTTTATAATAACTAATATCTACCTTCGATAAAAATAGCATCAGCAACAATCCCACTACATAAAATAAAAATTGATGCTTCACATACTTTAAAGGATCATTAAACTTATATTCTGCCCACACACTACTAGAAGAATAAATCATTAAAATACCAAGTAATCCCGCAATAATAACCGTAAAAACTAAGATTTTATCAATCCCTTTTTTCATATCGCTTCACCACTAAATTATATGTTTAAAAAACAATAATAAGTTAAAAACTATGGCTAAAATAAACATTTATTGATATAATAATAAAGAAAAGAATAGAGGTATTACATGAGCAGTTTTAAAAATAATGATAACTATAAATTATATGATAACAATAACTACATTGGCATAATAAAAATATTCAGTGGCATTTATCCATATAAAGAAACAAGATACCACCACGAAAAAAACACTTTAAAACTAAATAAAGTATTTCAAGATCGCTACTTAGAAAAAACCCTAGGTACCTTAAAACGTTAATTTAACTTACTAAGTAAAAAGCCATACTTTCTTTTATAAAAATCTAACAGTAACACAATCTTATCATAATTTTCCTTACTAAACTTATCTTTATACTTGGCTAAAACCAAACTATTCGGGTTCTTCAAAATATAAAGATAATTTTCTTTTACAAAGTGATACACAAAAACAAGTTCCTCATCACTTAGATAAACCCCATTTTGTATCGCAAACCCCTTAACATCATCCATACTTAAATTATTCATATAATTACTTATTATATTATTCATAAATTCACCTATAATATTGTATGAAAGTACTTCTTTTTGCAATACTAATAATGGTGAATTTTTTATGAGTCTTAAACATAAACTTATCTTCCTTCTAACATTATTTCTCTTTGGTATCATTTCCTATCGTATCTACCAAATAAGGTTTATCCGCCATGACTACTACTTAGAAGCCTATCAAAAAAATACAATCAAAAATATTACTTACAAAGACGCACCCCGAGGTCGCATACTAGACCGTAACGGCACCATTATCTTAGATAATAAAAAGATTAATATCATAACATATCGTAAACTTAATAAATCTAGTATTCAAGACGAAATAAAACTATCTTATAAATTAGCAAACATCTTATCTAGTACTACCGAAGCTACAACAGATGAACTTAAACGTTTTTACATGCTAAATAATAATACTGACTATCTTCTAAGTACTAAAGAACTAGAGAGTTACAAGTACCGAGAGATTACTTCTAAAGATATCGAAGAACTTAAATTTAATCGTCTTAACGAAGAAATATCTAAGTATACTCTTAAAGATCGTATTGCTATTCATATCTATTACTTACTAAATAAAGGATATTCTTATGATACTAAGATAATTCAAGAAAATGTTAGTGATAATATATGCGCTACTACCTTAGAAGAAAATATTGAAGGTTTAAATTGTGATTATAAATATATTCGTGATCTTAAGTACGAGAGTCTTTCTAGTATCATTGGTAATCTTGGTTTTATTAGTAAAGAAAATAAAAATACTTACTTAAATAAAGGGTATAACATAAAAGAATTAGTTGGTATTAGTGGTCTTGAACTAGAATACGAAGACACTCTTCATGGTACTAGAGCCATCTACCAAGTAGGGGAGGATAACGCTACAACCCTTATCCAAGACGAAATTCCTGGTCAAGATCTAACTTTGAGTATTGACTTATCTATCCAAGATAAACTTGAGGGTATCATTAAATCTAACTTAGAAAAATCTAAGATTATGGCTAATACGGAGTACTTTAACAGTGCCTATGCTCTTATTAGTGATCCCAGTACTTTCCAAATTCTTGCATTATCCGGTAAGAAAATTCTAGATAATAATGAGTTTCAAGATCTAACTTTAGATATTTTTAATAATGGTTTTACAGTAGGATCGGTAGTTAAAGGAGCCTCCCATACCGTTGGTTATATCAATAATGCCATATCTATTGGTAAGAAAATCAATGATGCTTGTGTAAAGTTATACAATGTTCCCGAAAAATGTTCCTTCAAACGTCTAGGTTATATAGATGATATCTCTGCTTTAAAAATGTCTTCTAACTACTATCAATTTATTACCGCCATCAAAGTTGCTAACCAAGAATATCACGCTAATATGCATCTTGAAGTAACTAAAGAAACTTTCGACAAATATCGGGAAATATTTAAAAGCTATGGTCTAGGAAGTACTACTTATATCGACTTTCCCCAAGAATTTACTGGTATCGAAGGAGAAACCATTGCCCCAGATCTATATCTAAATCTAGCCATCGGGCAATATGATACTTATTCCTTACTAGGTCTTCTATCTTACATCAATACAATTGCTAATAATGGTACTAGAAAATCTCTAAGTCTAACCCTAAAAGAAAACAAAGTAGTAGATACTATCCCCTTAGAAGAAAAAAATATGTCCCGTATCAAAGAAGGCTTCTACCAAGTAACTACCAAAGGAACAGCTCGTGGTTATATAAACCCTAAATATATGCCCGCTGGCAAAACTGGCACCGCCCAAAACTACTATGACGGCAAAATAAACACCATTAATCAAACCTTCATTGGCTACGCTCCCAAAGACACCCCTAAATATTCCTTCGTTATAATAAGCCCCAATATCTCTTATGAAAATGAAAAACGTAGCTATGTTGCTCCTGTAACTAAAAATATAACCAAAGAAATAAGCGATTATCTATTTACGAAGTAATAATCTAATAAAACACAAAAAAGTTGTTTGCAAAGTAGCTAATTTATGGTAAAATACCTATGTAATCAAAAAAAGGAGGTAGACTTTATGGCTAAAAATGAAAATAGAAATTACGTTACTTTAGTATGTAGTGAATGTAAACATGAAAACTATACTACACAAAAGAATAAGAAAAATACTCCAGAAAAATTAGGTATTAAAAAAGCTTGCCCTAATTGTGGAAAACATACAACTCATAAAGAAAAAAAATAATAAGAATAGGAGAGAATACTCATGCTAATTAATATTAATGACATTAAAAATGGTATGACTATAATCATGGATGGAAAACTATGTCAAATAGTAGAGTTCCAACATGTTAAACCAGGAAAAGGTTCTGCCTTCGTTAAAATGAAATTAAGAAACTTAAAAACTGGTTCTATCGTTGAAGATACATACAATACTAATATTAAAATAGAAAAAGCACACGTTGATAAAAAACCAATGCAATATCTATATAATACTGGTGATGACTATGTATTTATGGACACTAATACTTATGAACAAGTAGAAGTACCAGCACAAAGATTAGAAGAAGAAAAGAAATATTTAAAAGAAAACTTAGAAATTACTATTAATTTCTATGAAGGTGAAATTATTGGTATCGATTTACCAGAAAAAATTGAATTCGAAGTAGTTGATACAACTGACGCTACTAAAGGTAATACTACTAATAATGCCCAAAAAGATGCTACACTAGAAACAGGTTATACAATCAAAGTTCCAATGTTTATTAAAACTGGAGAACGTATTATTGTTTCTACTAAAGATGGTAAATACTCATCTCGTGCATAATTCTAGACACTAAATTTACAAAGTGTCTTTTTTTATTTGTTAAAAACCTTTATTCTTTGATATAATAAAAGTATTAAAGAAGAGTGATACAATGAAAAAATTAACTAGAACGTTTATATACTTATGTTTGTTTGGCCTTACCCTGGGGGCATTTGTTTACTTAGGTAAGAAAGATTATGGTACCAAGATAAGTGATGCTAAAAAATTTAGTCGTGAATATAAAATAAGTGAAAATAATAAATTTAAATACGTTAAATCATACGAAGTACTAGATATTATCGAACATAAAAGTGGTGTTATCTTAATGGAATTTTCTAATAATGAATGGATGCAATACTACGTTAGATACTTAAATGAAGCTGTTAATGAAGATGATATTAAAACTATTTACTATTATGACTTATTAGAAGATCGAACAAGAAAGAATAAAAACTTTGTTAAGATAGAAGATATCATGAGTAGTTATCTAAAACAAACTGATGATGGCAAAGAATACTTATTTACACCAGCCTTAGTCTTTGTTAAAAATGGTCAAATAATTAATTATGATGATGAAACATCCTTAGTATCTTACAAAACAGCCCCTGAAAGCTACTGGACTCTAGACCAAGTAACTAACTTCAAAAATAAAATAAGCATATATTTAGGAGAAGAAGATTATGATAACTGATAGACAAAATAGTAAATTAACATTCTTTATATTTATTTTAGTAATAATTGGTCTTATTGTATTGGGTTACTTTCTAATTAAGAAACCTGATATTAGTGAGAAAATTTTAGATGATACTGAAACATTAGAAATTGATAAAACTAAGAATATTGTTTATTATGATAATGTTGATGTTATAAGTAGTGAAGCCCAATTAGAATATAAAGATATCCATATTAACTTAAATAGTGATGATGCCAAAGAGTTAGAAGCTAAGTTAAATAATAATATGAATAAAATTAGAGGTAAGTATACTAAGTTAGAAGATAATTCTAATCAAGAAATTATAAATGAAGCCGATGGGATTGCCCAAGCCCAAATTATTGATTATAATACATTTAATTCTACTAACTATGTAACTATTGAAGTTAATGAATATGAGTTTTTAGCTAGCGCGATGAATTTTGATAACAAATTAACTTATTATTGTCTTGATAAACGAAGTGGTAAACTACTTACTAATCAAATTATAATGAAACAAGAAAACTTAAGTGCTGATACCATAAGAACTAAAATATATGATCATATAAAAGATAATAATGAAATTGATATTGACGTTACTATGAATAATCCATATACCTTGTATTATAATGAATATGGCAAAGTAAAAGCAAATATTATTGTCAAAATAGGGGATATCAATTATAATGATAATGTAGAAATTAATTAATGAGGAGAAAAACATGAATTTAGAAGAAACAGAATTAAAAATGATGAAAGCTATCGAAAACTTAGAAGCTAAGTACATTAACATTAGAGCCGGACGTGCTAATCCTTCAATGTTAAATGGTATAATGGTTGAGTTTTATGGTGTACCAACACCAATTTCAAGTGTTGCTAATATTACTGTACCAGAAGCTCGTCAATTATTTATTAAACCTTTTGATAGAAGTACTTTAAAAAATATTGAACATGCTATTCAAGAAGCTAACTTAGGAATAAATCCCACTAATAATGGCGAAATGATTATTCTTACTATTCCGGCTTTAACTGAAGCTACCAGAAGGGACTATGTTAAACAAGCTAAAGCTTTATCGGAAGAAGCTAAGGTAGCATTAAGAAATATTAGACAAGATGCTAATAATGAGATTAAGAAAGCTGAATTACCAGAAGATGAAGAAAAGCTACAACTTGCTGATATTCAAGAACTAATTAATAAGTATAATAAAATTGTTGATGAAAAACAAAAAGAAAAAGAAGCTGAACTAATGCAAGTTTAACTTCTTTTTTTATCTTTTCTATGTTATAATCTCTATAGATAGAAAGTAGGGTAATGATATGAATTTGAAAAGAAAACTCTGGTGGGCTCAAAATAAAAGTAAAGTTTATAAATATGGCACAATTTTATCTTTAGTTTTAATAGTTACGGTATCAGTTATTTATTTTACTTATTCTAAATTTACTTCTAAAAATGAAGCAACTGCTTATGAAACAACAGTTCAACCTTTCATTAAGAATGATTATTTTATTGCTAGTTATATAGATGGTGAATGGTCAAATGATATACCTGGCAAAAATGATGATTACATGGTTAGCAAAATAGTTTGTGACAACGGTGCAACTGCAACATGGGATAATACCGAATGGGGTATTAATATTAGAAATGCCACTAAAAAGACTAAATGTAGTGTTTATTTTGTTCCAAAACCTATTCCTATCATTGAGAAAGTTAACAAAGCATATTTAGCGAATAAATCATCATTTGCCACAGACGACCCAGATAGTAATATCAGATATATTGGCGCTGATCCAAACAACTATGTTTACTTTAATTGTAAAGATAATAATAATCCAAGTGCAGATACATGTGAAAAATGGCGTATTATTGGTATATTTAAAAATGTAAACAAGAGCAGTAATTCAACTGAAGATTTAGTTAAAATTATAAGAAAAGATTTTATTGAGTATATAGCCTGGGATAGTACTTGGAATAATAATTGGCCTACAGCATCTTTGCAAAATACTTTTAATGGAGATTATTATAATGGAACATATACAACTGGTGCTCTAAAAAATAACGCTGTGAGAAATGCAATCGAAAGTGTAGTATGGAATTTGGGCGGAACTAGCTATGAATACTATTCAAGTAATGGTCTGCCAAAACATTGGTACAGTTATGAAAGAGGAACAACAGTATATGGTGAAAATTCAACAACTTGGACCGGAAAAATAGCCTTGATGTATCCAAGTGATTATGGCTATGCAACATCAGGAAGTTCAGAAGTAAATAGAGCTACTTGCTTAGCAGAAAGTCTAGATAATTGGAGTCGCGGTGCTATATCTGAATGTTACAACAATGACTATTTATATAGCTCGGGTTATTCACAATGGACATTGACAACTAATACGACGGACGCTAACTATGCATTTTCTATAAGTTCAGAAGGTCCTATCTATACTGCCAGTGCACGCGATGAATCATATTCAGCTCGTCCAGTACTTTATTTGAAATCAAGAGTAGTTGTAGTTAACGGAGATGGAACTTCAAATAATCCATATCAAATCAAGAATCCAATTATGTTTAAGGCTAATTTACATGGTGATGAGTATACAATAACAGCTGAAGAAGGAATGACATGGGAAGAATTTATAAATAGTTCATATAATGATGGAAACTTTGAAATTATAGATGGCACTATATTATATAGTAGTTTCAAAAATACTGATGGAAGTGTAAGTTCATCATCGACAATTAATAATGGAGAAACTTATTCATTTAGTGAACGTTATGGTGGATAAATAAAAAATACCAATCACAACGATTGATATTACTCAAGAAGACTAACTATCTTCTTTTTTTACGCCTTCTTTTCTTTCTCTTACTAACATTATAAACCCTAAGTAAGAAAAGAAGAGCAACTATAACTAAAATAGGAATAACAAATACCTTAAAAATACTTAACTTAATCTTTGAACTAACTAAAACATCTTCACTATAAATCAAACTATCTTGATAATAATAATTTATAACACCAATCTTACTACCAAGTTTATCTTTAAAAGATAACTTTTCACTACCTTGATATACCGCTTTAACACTAGATTTATCATAATCATTAGGTAAATATGCTAGTACATCATTTAATGGTTTAACCTCATATTCATTTATTGTACTCTTAGAAACTTTCAAAGTTGTAATAACATCATCCTTCTTATATAAAACTTGATTATTATAATTATTATCAATAAAATTAATTAAATTTAAAGCATCTAATACATTATAACTATCACTAGTACGAGGAGCTTTCAATGTAACTAATAAAAGCTCATGATTATTAGATATAAAATAAGTACTTATACATAAACCAGCTTCTAAAGTAAAACCTGTCTTACTACCCAAAATTCTTGTTAAATCCATTTTATTATTCTTATTATATACATTCAAAGTACTAGATACCTTAAGTCCATTACTAAGCGTATATTCCTTAGTTGTATAAACTTTCTTAAAAGTTTCGTTTTGCATCGCATACTTAAGTAACTTCAAAATATCTTCGGCTGTACTATAGTGATCATCATCATCTAACCCCGTAACATTAACAAAATGGGAATTATGCATTCCGATCTTACTAGCTTCTTCATTCATTTTTTTAACAAAATTACTAATTGAACCGGAAGTAGAAATGGCTAAGGCTGTTGTGGCATCCGCACCCGAAGGTAAAATGGAAGCATATAATAAATCACGATACGAAACCTTATCGCCAACACTTAAACCTGCTACTGAAGCATCCCATCTAACTAAGGATTTCATATTCTCCGTATAAGTAATCATATCATCTAAATTATCAATACTTTCAATCGCTGTAATAGTTGTCAAAATCTTCGTTAACGACGCTACATGAGCTCTCTCCGTGTCCTTTAACTCATACAATACCTTGTCGTCTGTCAAGTCATATACGATAGCCTTATCATAATGCAAAGTAGGGTACTCAAGAGCCCAAACACTAACTGGTAGCCATAAAAAAAGGAGCAAACTTATCATTTTTAATTTCTTCATATATAATACCTCATACTAAGATTATATCATTAAAAACGATAAATCTCCTTACTTAATTAAACGTTTACATAATCCTTTGTCATTTTTCATAACTTGAATTAATTCTTTCTTAATATGACTAGGATGTTCTAGAAAAATAATTTTATTATCTACTAAAGCCACCTCGGGAACGCTTATTCCTAAAGTTAATTCTAGCCATGCCGCTACAATATGTCTATGACAAAATAGGGGAGCCTCTTCATAACATAGCAAGACTGAATTCTTTAAATCTTCATACACAATTTCCGGATCTAACTTACTCAAAACTTGCTTATAGTATTCTTCAATATAATAACGATTATTAACTTCTTCAGGCACAACTCCAATATTCCTATGCCAAACTAGCCAAAAATCTTTCTTCGGTGCCAAAGTATGGTAACAAAGCCCATGATAATCTGCGTCGCACCCACGATTACCCGAAATCGCATACGTCTTATAATTAATCGTTTGAAAATTTTTATGACAACTAGTATAAATCATTAATCCTCCTAAATTAGAAAATAAAAACGGCCTTAAAGCCGTTAATATCATAATGGTGTCCCCGAAGTGATTCGAACACTTGACCGTACGCTTAGAAGGCGTATGCTCTATCCAGCTGAGCTACGAGGACATTTCTTTTCAATACATTTAGAATTATAATACAAAAAAGAGCCTAATGCAAGCCCTAATTTTGTAAACTTTCAAATATTTTGTCCATTAACACTAAAAATAACCTCACTAACCCCTAAAGTATCTTTTAAAGACATACTAATAGCGTACTTAACTTCCTCAATCAAGCTATCATCAAAGAACGTATCCAAAAGAGAATTTTCAAAACTAAGTTTTACGGCATTTTCCTTTAACTCATAGTCTAAAAGTTTCGCATTGTTCGATAAAAAACTCATTAAATTAGATTGATAAATAGGGGAAGACTTCAAAGTTTCAATAATAACTTCTACTTTATTAATATCATCATTGGAAAATATCGTAACCGGAACAACCCCATAATCATTATCAATATTCGTATAATAATATAAAGTCGACTTTGTTACATTACTAAGTGATGTAATATCATATATCTTATTTATCCCATAATCTTTAGTAAGCACTAAAGGAACCCGCCTTTTACTATGAATTAATTCCTGCATTTGACTACCTTCTACAAAGATCATTATCCCTTTAACATCATTTAAATTAGTTAAAGAATATACTAAAGCCTCCACAACCTTTTCTTCTAATCTTTCACTAACATTATAAAATTCTTTACTAAAATTAATTTTCAAAATACCATCACTTAATGATACATCATAAACCTTTGTTCCTAAAGGAATAACCGCTTCCATATCTTTCTTTAAATAATTACTCTTCGAACCTCCAATAGTTAGACTATCTATAATATCCTTAGCTTGGCTTATTATATCTATATTATTCTTACTAATAACATCAGTTTCTACTAATAAATTATTATTTAATAAAAAAACTTTCTGGGTTTTAATCTCATTATTTTCTTTTAAAATCTCTATATCTTTATTCGTTGGAATTAAATAAATAATTAATAAAACTAACAATGTTAAAAAAGATATCATTAACTTTCTTTTTATTCCATTTAGCATAACCCACCTCTAATAAATACTATTAATGAGTTCATATAATAAGAACAAAAAAAGCCTCGTTAAAGGCCCTATAATTTAATATTTCCTAACTTTATTAGTTCTAAAATTGCGCCACTTCTAGATTTTGCACCTAGTTTTTGAATGACATTTGAAACATGATTACGTACTGTTTTTTCACTAATTCTTAAGATTGATGCAATATCTTTAGTTGACTTATTCTGGGTTAATAATTCAAAAACTTCTTTTTCTCTTACAGTTAATAATTTATTCATATAATACCTCTTAGTAGTAGTGTATGATTAACTAAAATAAAGTTTACTTAACTTATATTTTGTAACTAGAAATGTTATTTTAAATTATGCAAAAATACTTCAAAACACAACAACCAAAAAACGAGCAAGCTCCTATATTTACCGGGTTTGCTCATCTTTGCTGCTAAAGATAACATCGTTAAATTATTTTAATTCTATTGAAACTTAATTGTTATATATTTTTTAGTATTATACATACCCTGAACTTTCTTAATTATATTATTGGCAATATCTTTATTATGTTCACTACTACTAATCACAATATTTATTTGATCTTTACTAATCTTAACAAAAGAATCATATTTAAACTCATCTTTAAGCATTGTCTCTATTTGTTCTTCTAACCCCTTAGTTTCATTAATACTTTTTAAAGATTCATACGCTGTATTTTTCTCTTCATTACTTTTATTCTTATCTAAAAGTATTGTATTTAACTCATTAATAGTATTTAAAGTCTCTTCATCATCCTGTACCCTTAACGATACCAAAATACTAGATTCATTAACTACCTCACTAGTATTATTACTATCCCCACTAGAGTTAGTATATTCTTCTAACAAATTATTGGGGATACTAATATAATAAATACTTAAAATTAAAACGATACTAAATAAAGTAATAAACCATAAATTTTGTTTGTTCATCTTATCCTCCATATTTTCTAATGAATTTTATGTTAAAAATAAGTAATGTATGATATAATTTTCTAGAAAGAGGGTAGTTTATGAAAAAAAATAGAGCCTTAAATATTATGTTTTTAATGGTTATTTGTACTTTTTTGTTTATGAATAATGTTCATGCTGCTGATGATTTTTGTACTGACGAAGGTGTTAAAAGAGTTATGTATATGGCCTATATCGTTATTACAGCATGTAAGATTATTGTTCCAATTATCTTAGTAGTTATGGGTACTATTGATATGGCTAAAGCTGTTATTGCCCAAGATGATGGGGCTTTAAAAAAACAAGCTATGACTTTTGCTAAAAGATGCATTGCAGGAGTTTTAGTCTTTTTTGTGCCATCTATTACTTTGGCAATATTCAACTTAGTTGAAGGTTTTAGTGAAACTAAGAATAAGTATGAAAACTGTGTAACTTGTATCTTAGATAATTCTGGAAATTGTGGTTTTAAAAAGTATGGAGAATAATCATGTACTATAAATTTATTTATTTATTTTTAGTATTTTTAATGATTAGTTTTGGTGGCTATATTGTTGAAGTTATTAATTGTAGTATAAGACAAAGAAAACTAGTTAATAGAGGATTTCTTTTTGGGCCTTGTCTTCCTATTTATGGAGTAGGGGGAGTATTACTAGTTCTAACTTTAAATAAATATCAAAATGATTTATTTATTGTCTTTATTGTAGGTATGGTTATGACTAGTTGTATTGAATATTATACAAGCTATATCCTAGAACGTATCTTCCATAATAAATGGTGGGACTATAGTATGCGCAAAGACTCCATTAATGGACGTATATGCTTAAAAAATTGTCTCTTATTTGGTATCGGTTCTTGCTTTATTATTAAGTATCTATATCCTTTTATTGAGTATCTTTTAAGCTTTTTAAGTTATAAAATGACTATCATACTAGGAACAATTCTTTTAATCATTTTTATCATTGATTGTATCGCATCTTACGCTATTGCCTATAATCTTCGTCATCGTCTAATTATTGCTGAAGAATTAAAAAGTGAAAAGCTTAAGATGTTACCAGTTCTTATCGAAAAAAAATATACTAAAGAAATATCTAAATTACGTTTTGTTAAAAACCGTTTAATTAAAGCTTACCCTAATATTTATAATAGTAATCCTAAAGAATTAGATACGATTTATAATATTAGTAAGAAAGTTAAACAAAAGAAAAAAGCTTCCAAAAAATCCAAGAAAAAAGCTCGTAAAAGATCTTCAAAATAGTGTAAAGTAGCACTATTTTTTTCATGTTCCAAATTTTCTCTTCAACCCCCAAATCGCTCTCAAAAAAATGTCAAATTTGTGTCAAATTTTGTCTCTTTTCAAAAAAATTTGCCCAAAATGCAAAAATAAAAAAGAAAATCGCACATTTTCCGGTAATAAAGAGTAGTAGAGGGAGAGAAAAAATCACATGAAAAAAATTACTGTAAAGCAAGAAGATTTTAAAGACTGCGGAGCCGCTTGTATTTCCTCCATTTTGAAGTACTATGACGGTTACGTAAATTTAGAACAAATTAGAAGCGATACCTGTCTTAGTAAGAATGGTATAAGTGCTTACCATATTGTTGAAGCCTTAAAAAAATATGGCTTTCAAAGTTATGGCGCTAAAGTATCTGTAGAAAATCTTTTTAGTCCTAAAATAATTTATCCCGCCATAGCGCATGTTCATTACCCCAATGGGTTAGATCACTACGTCGTAATCTATAAAATAACTAAAAAGTTCATTACTATCATGAACCCCGCTAAAGGAATGGAAAGGCTAACTATAAAAGAATTTTCTAACATCTATACTGGCATCTTAATACTCATGTATCCACTAAGCAAAATAATCAAACTAGATAAAAATACAACGCTTAAGAAAATTTTTTATGAATTTCTAAAGAAAGAACCTAAGCTTATAAGAAAGATCTTACTAATTAGTATTTTATATCTTATCTGTCTATTTATGACTTCGTTTTATACTCAAATAATCATGAATAGCGTCTATACCCTGGATAAAATTATAATTTACTTTATTTGTTTGATATTCTTAATTATCTACTCATTTAAAATATACTTTGCTTACCTAAAAGATTATTTGCTTACCTACCTAAATAAAAACTTAGACTTTTACTTAATTTTACCTTTCATAAGTCATATTTTTAAACTCCCTCTAAAAAATATGGCTACAAAAAGCACAGGGGAGATAATGAAAAGGGTAAACGAACTCATGGACATCAAGTCTTTAATCAGTGAACTATTTACCACCATTATCACCTCTATTATCCAAATTGTAGCAAGTTTCTTAATTCTTTATTTCATTAATGCTAAGCTACTCTTAGTTATCAGTATCATTTTAATAATCTATGTTACTGTATCTCTTGTATCTAACAAGTATTTACTTAATTTAATCGAAGATAATATTACCTGTGAAACCGAATTTAACCGGGTTTTGGTTGAAGATGTTTCTTGCTATCACACTATAAAGAATTCTAATAAACTAAATTCGTTTCTTGCTATTATCGAAGATAAAATGACTACGTTCTTATCTAGTAACTTCAATTTAAGCTTATTCCTAAATAAACTCAATTTCCTTAAGAGTAGCTTTGAAGAATTAGGTATCTATTTCATTTATACTTTAGGGTTTATCTTGATTTTAAATAACCACCTATCCTTAGTGTCGCTAATCACTTTCACTTCCATTTTAAGTTTTTTAGTTGACCCCTTAAAAAACATTTTAGCGTTGCTTCCTAAGTATAACTTTATCCAACAATCATTTAACAAAATTAGTGATTATCTAAGTCTTTTAGAAGAAAACTTAAAAGATACGAATGGTGTATTCTATCCTGGAGATATTACTATTAATAATCTTTCATTTTCGTATAATAACTATAATTATCCCTTAAATGATCTAACTCTTACTATTAAAGAGAAAAGTAAAGTATTGCTTAAAGGCCCAAGTGGTTGTGGTAAATCAAGTTTATGCAAACTTTTATATCGTCTTTATGAACCAAATAAAGGTAGTATTAAAATTAAAGATATTGATATCAAGAATTATGATTTAAATTCTCTAAGAAATCATATTATTTATGTTTCTCAACAAGAAAAACTTTTTCAAGATAGTATTTTAAATAATATAACACTACATGAACAATATGATATAGAAGAAGTTAATAAGGTTATTAAACTTTGCGCCTTAGAAAGTCTAATTGATACTTTGCCTTTTAAATTAGATACCTTACTTTTAGAAGAGAGTACTAACCTTTCTGGTGGGCAAAAACAGAGGATAATCTTAGCGCGTGCCCTAATGAAAAAAGCCGATATCATAATCTTAGACGAAGCCTTAAGTGAAGTAGACCTCACAACTGAAAAGAAGATTATCAAAAATATTATTGCCTATTATCCCGATAAGACTTTGATATACGTTAGCCATAAAAAACTAGATACCATGTTCAAAGAAAGAGTAAACCTATGTTAGATAACATTTATTACACTAATAATTATTTAGTTAGAAAGAAACCTAAATTATCAATCTTACCCCTAGTATTTATAATCATACTAATAGTCTTAATAATACTATCCCTAAGATATAAAGCTTATGATATAAGAAAGATAACTGGGTACTTAGAATGTAATAATACTTGTAAAATAGAATTTAAAACTGATATTAAAGATACCAATAAGTACATAGAACCTAAATATATTGTAATTAAGAAACTAAAAAAAGAAATAAAAAAGGTTGATACTAGTGAAATACTTAATGATAGTAATACTTTATCTAATTATCAAATTATAACTTATGAGATAGACAAAATAGATTTAAGAGAGAAGATGTTTTATGAAGTTAAAATATTTACTAATGAAGATATTGTATTCCAAAAAATTATTGATTTAATATTTAAGGAGGAACAAGAAAATGAATAATTTAACTAATAATGAATTAATGAGTATAAATGGTGGGGCTTGGCGTTTAGGCCTTGCTGCCGCTATTGCTGGAGGTATAACCTTCCTTATTGGGATAATTGATGGCTTTTTTCGCCCACTAAGCTGTAGATAGGAGGATAAAATGGAAAATAAAGATTTAATAAATATTTATGGTGGTGCTATTAGTATTAATTCAACTTTAATCAATGCGGCAGCCCGCCTTGGAACTTTAATATTAGAACTAGGAAGAAGCCTTGGTAGTGCCATCTATCGCAGTGTCTTTAGAAAATATTGTTAGGAGGTTTATATGAGTAATGAAGAATTAATGAGTGTTAATGGCGGAAGACTTAATATAACTATTTCTTATTCTTATAACAGTGTTATGGGGTATTTATATACCTTAGGACGAAGAATAGGAACTTACTTTAATCGTTTGTTTCACTAATTATAATGTAAATTTACTTTTCTAAACTCTAATATCTATGCTACAATAAAGGTATAAGAAAATATATGGAGGCTCATTATGAAGAAAAATGGTTTTATTGCTACATCACTAATATATTCGTTCTTTTTAGCCTTTGTGGCTCTGGTATCGGTTATTTTAGCAACTTATTCTTATTATCGTACTATTTTAAATACTTTGAATAAAGATATTTTAAGTGGTCTAAATACTGAGATTCAGTCTAAGTACATTACTTTAGAAAATCTCATTCAAAATGGATCTTTTGAAGACGATTTAAGCGAGTGGCGTGAACGTATAAACATTGAAATTCCCGCATACAGTGAAAACATTTCAGCCCATGGTTCCAAATCCTTGCGTTTAAATACTAGCAATTACACTGCAAATTCTCAAGTCCAACAGTCCGTAACAGTACCCACCAATATTGCTAGTATCAGTGGAACGCATACTTACTATCTAAGATTTAGAATATTCCGTAATGGTAATCTTGTATTTAGTGGAGGGGATGCTAATGCGTATGCTAATATCAGTGTTGCTACTAACAGTAAAATTGGCTTAGGTGGTGCCTTTACCAACTGGTCTTTAGCATCTATGGTCATAGAAGGTAATGCCGCATCTAGTATAACCGTTAATTTTACGGCTAATAATAGTGTTCTTGACCACCAAGGCAAAACTGATACCAATGAAGGCGGTCGTGCCTTAAGTGTCTATATCGACGACGTCATGTTAATCGATGTAACCGAACTATCTTCCAAACTAGGAATAAGCGGTGATGTCTTAAAGAATAGACTAGACGGCACCAGCTGCGGAGCCACCGACTGGGACTGCCAAAACCGTAAATTAGAGTACTTTGACAGTAAATATTCTTACGAACTAGACTAAATCACTAAACTTTTACGAAAACTTAGCGATTTTCCTTGAAAAACAAAAAATCTTTGTGGTATACTAGGTATTGAAAGCCGGAAGGGAGGGATTTGATGACAAAGGTAGTAGTTCCTAATGGAGATGTCGATACAGCATTAAAGAAACTAAAAATTAAAGTTGCTAAAAGTGGTGTCCCTTCAGAAGTAAAGAAAAGAAAACATTATAAAAAACCGGGAGTAGAACGTAGAGAAAGAAAAGAAGAAATGAAACGTAACTCTCGTAAGAAACATCGTCGTGATTAATTAGAGGAAAAGTGTTTTAGATAAACACTTTTTTTCATACAATTGATTAGGTGATTTCATGCATATATGGTCTTGTTTAAAAAACTTCTTATATGATAAAGATAACTTTATAGCCCTTTATGATAACTACATCTATATCTATAACTTCACTAAAGTACTAAGCATTTCTAGTAAAGAAATTAAAATGCTTATCCAAGATAAAAAAGTCAAAATTAGTGGCCTAGATTTAAAAATAATTAAATGTAGTAAACAAGAGATTTTAATTACTGGCACTTTAGGTGGGATTGTCTATGAATGACGAAATCTTAGTAAGAATTAAAGTCTATAACAAAGAACAATTCTATATCCGTACTTTAGAACGTAATATCTCTTTAAATAACATCAAATATAAAGATAAATATATTATATGTAAGATAAAAGAAAGTGATTATAAGGCTTTAAGTAGGTACTATAAAATTGAAATATTAAAAGAATTTAATACTCATGAATTATTAAAATATCTAAAGAGTAACTACCTAGAGTATCTTTCTGTTATCCTAGGTATTATCTTATTTAATATCTTCATTAATACCATATGCTATGTTGATATAAGAACCACCAACCAAGACCTAGCTAATAAAATCTCTAAAGTCCTAGATACCTATAACTTAAAACGTTTTACTCTAAAAAAAGACTTCAACTATCTAGCTAAAGTCAAACAAGAACTCTTAAAAACATATCCCGACGAACTAGAATGGGTTGAAATAAATAATGATGGTATGAAATACATTATTACTTTAGAAGAACGTAAGAAAATATTACCTAATACTAAAAATGATAGATGTGATGTCGTAGCAACCAAAGATGCCTTAGTAACTAAAGTAATCGCCCAAAGTGGAGTTGTTATGGTTAAACCCAATACCTATGTAAGAACTGGAGACGTCCTAATAAGTGGTGAAGTTAAATACAACGAAGAAGTAAAAAACACTGTCTGTGCTAGCGGTACCGTCTATGGTGAAGTCTGGTACGATGTTAAAATCTCCTTACCTAAAACTTATCAAGAAAAAATATATACTGATAAGTCTCGTTATAACCTCGAATTTTCTCATAATAATAAGGACTATAAAATCTTTAAAAGCCGACTAAAAGACTATGACACCAAAAGAAAGACCTTAATAAGCCTTCTCGGTTTCAAAATAAATCTCTTAAAAGAAGAAGAAATTATTTATCTTACCAAAGAATACACCGAAGAAGAACTCGATATAAGAATAGACGAAGTCATTCAAGAGAAAGTTGGTTTAAACTTTAAAGATGGTGAAGAAATATTATATAAAAATGTTTTGAAAAAAGAACTAAATCATAGTAAAATAGATATAGATGTTTTTGTAACAACAAACATCATAATTAGTAATTAAAGAATTAAAAGGTGATTTAGTATGTTTGAAAGTACATTAAGGAGTGCTCTAATATCCGCAGCTCCTATGTTAACAATATTTGTTGTAGTCTTAATTGTTGTAAGAATTAGTAGTGTAAGAAGTAGTGGTAAAGGGTTTGTACTCCATGAAGAAATAATGAATTTATTCTTTGTAATTTATATTCTTTTACTATTTGAACTTTTAACTGGTACGGAAAATAGTCTCGGTAGTGGTTTTAATATTGTTCCTTTTCAAGAAATATTTCGTTATGAAATTGGTAGTCGTAAATTTATTTACAATGTATTAGGTAATATTCTAATCTTTGTTCCCTTTGGCTACTTTATATCTAGAGCTATAAAACCAAGAGGTGTTGCTACTATCATAATTGATAGTGTTCTAACAAGTCTTACGGTTGAACTTGTTCAATTAAATATTGGCCGTAGTTTTGATATTGATGATATCATGTTAAATATGGTTGGTGGTATCGTAGGCTACTTCCTTTATGTAGGATTAGACGCTATCTATAATCATTTACCAAGATTTTTACAAAGAGACTTTATTTATGATTTAATTTGTGGCATAATATTCATTGGCTTTGTGGCATATATGCTCAAAGTAGTAGGAATTTGGTGATTAAATGGAAAACTATAGTATTGTTGATAATAATTTATATCAAAATTATGATTATTTAAATGAGGTAATTAATCATACCTTAGAAGTAATGGACGCCAAAGAATCTATCTTTACCATTATTTTTGTAACCCCTGAAGAAATTCATGAGTTAAACAAACAATATCGTGGGGTAGATAGAGTGACTGACGTTATCTCTTTTGCCTTAGAAGATGCTCATGATGTATCTTTAACTGATGTAAGAGTACTAGGAGATATCTATATTTGTATTGATAGAATGAAAGAACAGGCTTTAGAATACGGTCATAGTGAAACTAGAGAACTATCTTTCTTAACTGTCCATGGCTTACTTCATTTACTAGGGTATGATCATCAAACAAAAGAAGACGAAGAAGTAATGTTCGGTCTCCAAAGAAAAATTTTAAGTGATTTAAATATCAATAGATAAGAGGTATTATGAAGAGTGGTTTTGTAAGTATAATTGGTCGTCCTAACGTCGGCAAATCAACATTAATTAATGCAATCGTTAATTCCCATATTGCTATTACTAGTGATAAAGCTGGAACTACGAGAAATATTATCCAAGGAGTTTATAACGATATCGAAACACAAATTATATTTGTCGATACTCCTGGTATAGCTAAACCTATGAATAAACTAGGTAAAGTCTTAAATAAACAAGCTAATTCCGTAACCAAAGACGTTGATGCGATAATCTTAGTCGTAGATGCTAAAAGTGGGTTAGGAAGAGGGGATAAGTACATTATAAGTACTTTAAGTGAAGATATTCCTACTATCTTAGTACTAAATAAAATAGATACTATGAGTAAAGATGATATTTTAAAAAGAATTGTTGAATATAAAGATCTATACTCATTTAGTGAGATAGTACCTATAAGTGCTAAAACTAAGGAAAACGTTAATACTTTAATTAATGTTATTAAAAACTATTTAACTGATAATATTAAGTACTTTAATGACGATACTATAACATCTAACTCTAAATATTTCATGATAAGTGAATACGTTAGAGAAAAACTATTTAACTATTTAGAAGAAGAGATACCTCATTCCCTAACTTGTGTTACAACTGAATATAATGAAACCAGTAAAATAATTAATGTTGTAGTTGAAATTATTGTTGATAGAGAATCTTTAAAAAAGATAATAATTGGTAAAAATGGGGAACTTCTTAAAAAAGTAGGTATGGAATCTCGTAAAGATATGGAATCTCTTTTAGGTAAAAAAGTATTCTTAGAACTCTATGTTAAATGTATTAAAGATTGGCGAGATAAAGAATCATACTTAAAGAATCTTGGTTTCATGGATTTTGAATAAAATATAATTATTCTTCTCATAATAATAATGAGAGGAATGATTATATGAATAAATTAGAAGCTTGGAATAAATTTAAACAAAGTGGTAAAATTGAAGATTACTTAGAATATAAAAAGAAATGTAAGTGATTATATGAATGAAGAAGTAAATGGTATAGTATTACATGAAACAGTGTTTGGAGAATCCTCAAAGATTCTCCAAATTTTAACTTTAGAACATGGCCTAATTGGCGCCATTGCTAAAAATGCCCTAAACATTAGAAGCACTATGCGTAATAAAGCTGTTAAATTTAGCTATGCTAAATTTAACATTATCTATAAAGAAAATAAACTATCTACTATCGTCTCTATCGATATCTTAGATAACTTAACAACCCTTAAAAGTGATATTATCTTAATTGGTTATCTAACTTATCTTTGTGATTTAACTTATCAAGTATTAAAAAATAATAATGAATTATCTATCTATCGTATCTTAGTACCTGGTTTATTAAAAATGAATGCTAATTTAGACCCCTTAGTACTAACTAATATTATAGAACTAAAATACTTAAAGTACCTAGGAGTATCTCTTAATCTAGATAGTTGTAGTATATGTGGTACTAAACAAAGTATCTTAACTTTAAGTGTTGAAGATAGTGGTTATATTTGTAAGAATTGTTATCACAATGAATATATTGTTAACCCTAAAACTATTACAATGATAAGAAAATATTTATATGTTGATATATCAAGTATTACTTCTCTTAATATAAGTAATGAAGTAAAACTTGATATAAATATGTTTCTTACTAGGTATTATGATACCTATACTGGTTTATACCTTAAAAGTAAGAATTTCTTAAATAAAATGTTAGAGTTAAAGTAGTATTTTATTAAACATTTAGTATTGGCAAAATACCTATTTTGTGGTAATATTTTTATAGGATATGAATTATAAGTTCATAATAGGAAGAAGGATATTTTATGTTAGATAACAATGTATCGTTTACCCAACATAGTAATATTACTATGTTAGGTGGTGTATCTAAATGAACTTAAATAGAAAACTTTGGTGGGCTCAACATAAGTCTAATGTCTACAAATATTCTACATTTATTTTATTATTTTTAATAGTTACTATATCTATTATTTATTTTACATACTCTAAATTTACTTCTAAGAATGAAATGACTATGTATGAAACAACTGTTGAGCCATTCATTAAGAATGATTATTTTATTGCTAGTTATATAAATGGTGAATGGTCTGATAATATTCCTGTTAAGTTTGATGATGCTGGTAATGTCATTGTTGCTGATACATCTACTAAGTGGTATGACTATGAAGCTCATGAATGGGCGAATGCTGTCTTAGTT
>HF998227.1 GCA_000433255.1 Coprobacillus sp. CAG:605
ATTATTTTATTGCTAGTTATATTAATGGTGAGTGGTCTGATAGTATTCCTGGTAAGAATGATGGTTATATTGTAGATAAGATAGTTTGTGATAACGGAGCAACCGGTACCTGGGATTATTCTGAATGGGGTATTAACATAAGGAACGCTACAAAGAAGATTAAGTGTAGTGTATATTTCATTGTTAAACCATTATCATCAGCTGAGAAAATTACTACTTTAGCTACAACTGATACAACAAATTTTGCTACTGATGATGCTGACAATAATATAAGATATATTGGTGCCAACCCAAATAACTATGTATATTTCAACTGCAGTGATTATTCAAATCAAAGTGATAGCACATGTGAGAAATGGCGTATCATTGGTGTATTTAAAAATATGACTAAGTCTAATGGAACAAAAGAGGATTTAGTTAAAATAATCAGAGATGATAGTTTAGGCAATATATGGTGGGGTAACGCTGTAAATGATTGGACACAAGCAAGTTTACAAACAACATTAAATGGTGACTATTATAACGGAACATATAAAACAGGAGCATTAAAAAATGATTCAACAAGAAATGCCATCGAAAGTGTTGTCTGGAATTTAGGCGGAAGTAGTACATATAAAGATGTAACAGCTAGTATGTTTTATAGTCGTGAAAGAGGAACAACGGTTTATAGTGGCCATGCAACAACATGGACAGGAAAAGTAGGTTTAATGTACCCAAGTGATTATGGTTATGCCACAGCTGGAGGGACAACAACTAACCGTGCAGCATGTTTAGCAAAAGAATTATATAACTGGGATGGTCTAAGTGATTGCAAAAATAATGATTATTTATTTAAATCAAGTTACCGTCAGTGGACTTTAGTGTCTTATTCGGCTAACGCCGCTAGCGTTTTCGATGTGGACACGGACGGATATGTCGGCAGCTACGGTGCGGGCACCTCTAACGGGGTGCGTCCTGCCGCTTTTCTGAAATCTAATATCTTAATCTCAGAAGTAGGAAATGGCAGTAGCGCGACTCCATACCAGTTATCAGTGAAATAATATTATCAAAAGACAATACAAAACGTATTCGTCTTTTTTTGACTAAATATTTAAACAAAGAATTATAAAATATAGGTGGTGATAGAATGACCATCTATATAGACATAGTGATAATATTAAACTTTATATTTGATATGATGTTACTTTTAGTAGTAAATATAACATTGAAAAGAGGTGTAGGTATAAGAAGAATAATACTAAGTAGTTTAGTAGGAGAAATAAGTATAATATTCTTTTTAATACCTAATATGTACTTTCTAATAATATTAAAAATAATATTAGCGGGAATAATATGTATAATATGTTTTAAATATAAAGATATAATGTATACCATAAATAATATTACTTACTTTTATATGTGTAGTATTATTCTGGGCGGGTTTATGTATTATCTAAATATGAATAATATTAATTACTTGGTTATATTATTACTTAGTCCTTTAATACTTATCATGTATATTAAACAAAATAAAAATATTAAGATGAATATAGGAAGTTATTATGAAGTAATAATATATTTAAATAAAAAGAATATAATTAAAGTAATGGGGTTTTTAGATACGGGTAATAGATTAAAAGATCCAGTTAGTAAAAGAAGTGTAGTTCTTATAAATAAAAAGTTATTACCTGATGATATTCATATAAATAGTCCTATATATGTACCTTATCATTCACTAAATAATAAGGGGCTAGTTAAATGTATTAAACCATTAAAGTTAGAGATAGATAATAAATATTATAGTAATTTCTTACTTGGAATAATGAATGATAAGATTGGAATATCAGGAGTAGATTGTATATTAAATTTAGATGTAATGGAGGGATTACATGTTTAAGAAAATAATAGAGTGGTTAAAGATTAAGTATAATGAAATCTTTTTTATTGGGTGTGATGATAAACTGCCACCACCTTTAAGTAGAGAAGAAGAGTTACATTATTTAACGTTATATAAAATGGGAGATGAGAGTGCTAAGGAGGTACTTATTGAACATAATTTAAGATTAGTTGTGTTCTTAGCTAAGAAGTATGAATCTACTGGTTATGATATTGAAGATTTAGTGTCTATTGGGTCAATTGGGCTTATTAAGGGAATTAATACGTACAAGATAGATAAGAATATAAAGCTTGCTACTTATGCTTCAAGATGTATTGCTAATGAAATATTGATGTTTATAAGAAAAAATAAAAATCGTAAGGGAGAGATTAGTTTAGAAGATGCTCTTAATTATGATAGTGAAGGTAATGAACTACATTTAGAAGATATAATGGGGACAGATGAAGACTTAGTAGTTAAAGAGTTTGAAAGTAATGAAGAAAGAAGTGTGTTACAAAGAGAGATTGAAAGGTTAGAACCAAGAGATAAAGAAATAATGATAATGCGTTATGGGTTATATAATACGGATTCTTATACGCAAAAAGAGGTAGCGGATAAGCTTAATATATCGCAAAGTTATATTTCAAGAATTGAAAAGAAGGTTATTAGAAGATTAAAATCATTATTAAAAGTATAGATTAATTCTACTCTGGCGGGTAGAATTTTTAAAATATAAAAGAGTTTACATAAGTTTAACAAGAAAAAGAGAAAATAATGAAGAAAACTTATTAAAAAGTGGTAAGTTTTGTTCGTATAAATTGGGATTATTTGGTATAATTGTTATTAACAAAGGATGTTTTTAGAATGAATAATATATATGGAATAACAAGAGAGGACTTAGAACAATATTTTCTAAGTATTAATGAGAAGAAATATAAAGCTTTACAAGTATATAGTTGGTTGTATGAAAAAAGAGTGCATGACTTTACCGAGATGAGTGATATAAAGAAATCTATCCAAGATGTATTAGCAAAAGATTTTAGCATGGATATGATAAAGATAGTTAAAGTACAACATGATAAAGATACTCATAAATACTTATTTGAACTTTTAGATGGTAATCATATTGAAGCTGTATTAATAAACCATGATTATGGTTTAAGTGTTTGTGTATCTAGTGAAGTTGGGTGTAACATGGGATGTAAGTTTTGTGAATCAGGAAGATTAAAAAAAGTTAGAAATTTAGAAGCTTATGAGATGGTTGAGCAAATCTTACTGATAGAAGCGGAGATGAAAAAAAGAATATCTTCGGTAGTTGTTATGGGTATTGGGGAACCTTTAGATAATTATGATAATTTAATTAAGTTTATTAAGATTATAAATGACGCTAAGGGTATTGCTATTGGGGCTCGTCATATAACTGTTTCAACATGTGGTTTAGTACCTAAAATAAAAGAATTTATGGAGTTACCTCTACAAGTTAATTTAGCATTAAGCTTACATGCGCCAAATGATGATATTAGAAATAAAATTATGCCAATAAATAAAGTGTATAGTATTAGTCAAGTAATTGATACGATAAAGGAGTATATCTTAAAAACTAATAGACGAGTTACTATAGAATATGTTATGCTTAATAATGTAAATGATAGTGTTTCTAATGCATATGAACTTGCTAAATTACTTAAAGGAATGAATGTATATGTTAATTTAATTCCATATAATGAAACTAGTCATTTAGAGTTTAGAAAATCTAGAAAAGAACAAATAAATAAATTCTTCGATTGTTTAAAAAGAGAAGGTATTAATGTTACGGTAAGAAGAGAGTTTGGTAGTAAGATTGATGCGGCTTGTGGGCAATTACGAAGTAAGGAGGAAGCATGAAAACATTTTATTTAACGGATGCAGGAAAGGTTCGTAGTCATAATGAAGATTCAGTTACAATTTTAAAAAATCAAAGTGATGAGTATTTACTTATGGTTTGTGATGGTATGGGTGGACATAGAGCTGGTGAGGTTGCTAGTTCGATGGTTGTTACTCATATGGGGAAAAGATTTAATGAGATGGCTTCAGTTGGCCCTAAGGTTGATGCAATTAACTGGATGAATGATAATATAAATGAAGTAAATAGAGCAATTGAGGAGTATGCTAAGAAAAATCCCGAAAGTTTAGGAATGGGTACTACTGTTGTAATGGCTCTTTTAACTAAAGATTATTTAATATTTGGTAATATTGGGGATTCTTCAGGATTTGCTATTAAAAATGGAAGATTACATAAAGTAACTAAAGATCATACGTTAGTAAATCTCTTAGTACAAGCAGGAGATTTAACGGAAGAGGAAGCTAAATATCATCCTAAAAAGAATGTCTTAATGAAAGCTTTAGGTAGTGGGGAGACTGCTGAACTTGATATATTTGATGTTGATATGGGGGCTAGTGGCATCTTATTATGTAGTGATGGTTTAACTAATATGTTAAGTGTTGAACAAATAGAAAAAGTTATTAATGATGAAACCTTAGATATTGAAGAAAAAGTAGTAAAATTAATTAGAAAATGTAATGCCAGAGGGGGGACTGATAATATATCAGTGGCTTATTTAGAAAAAGAAAGTGGTGAATAGTAATGATAATGAAAGGTCAAAAGATTAACGATCGTTATCAAATTATTAAGTCTATTGGTGAAGGGGGAATGGCTAATGTTTATTTAGCTTATGATACTATATTAGATAGAAATGTAGCGGTTAAGGTATTACGTGGGGATTTAGCAACCGATGAGAAGTTTGTAAGAAGATTTCAAAGAGAGGCTTTATCAGCTAGTAGTTTGTCTCATCCTAATATTGTAGAGGTATATGATGTTGGTGAAGATAATGGTCAATATTATATTGTTATGGAGTATATTGAAGGCAAGCAGTTAAAGCAGCTTTTAAAGAAACGTGGTAAGTTAACGATTAGTGAAGTCATTGATATTATGTTGCAAATAAGTGATGGTTTATCTGTAGCACATGATAATTATATAATTCACCGTGATATAAAACCCCAAAACATTATGATTTTAGAAAATGGCTTAGTAAAGATTACGGATTTTGGTATTGCTATGGCTATGAATTCAACCCAGTTAACCCAGACTAATTCGGTAATGGGAAGCGTTCATTATTTACCACCAGAACAAGCTAATGGTAAGGGTTCAACATTACAAAGTGATATTTATTCTATGGGTATTTTAATGTATGAGTTACTTACGGGGGAGCTTCCTTATAAGGGTGATAATGCTGTAGAAATAGCACTTAAACATTTAAAAGAACCATTACCTAGTGTTAGGGAAAAGGTTCCTGAGGTACCTCAAAGTGTAGAAAATATTATAATTAAAGCAACTGCTAAGAATCCTAAGAATAGATATCCGGATGCTAGGGCGATGAATGAAGATTTAAGAACGTGTTTAGATGAATCTCGTGCTAATGAAGAAAAAATTGTGTTACCTTATCCGGAGGGTGATGATGAAGCTAAAGTTAATAAGGCTTTGAAGAAGACTACGGTTGTTGATGATGAGGGTAAGGTTATTGCTAAGGAAATAACTGAAAGTGATGTTAAAGAGAAGAAACAAAATAAGGTGTTACTGGTGTTGTTTGCAATATTTACGGGGATAATTATTGTTATTACTTCGATTATTGTGGTTTTACCAATTATTACTAATCAAAAAGAAATTAAAGTACCTGATGTTGCCAATATGGCTTTAAGTGAAGCGGTAGAAAAATTACAAAATGAAGGTTTTAAAGTAGCTGATGAACAAAAAGAAGTATCTAGTGATGAGATAGAAGAGGGTAAGGTTGTTAAGACTTCTCCTGTTGCTGGTACGAAGAAAACTAAGGGTTCAGAGATTACTATTTATATATCTAGTGGTAATAATGGATTTGTTATGGAAGATTTTACAGGTAAGAATTATCTAACTGTTAAGGGTACTTTAGAAGCTTATGGAGTATATGTTTTAATTGAGAAAAAAGATGTAACGGATTCTAAAGTAGATGGAAGTGCAATCTTAGAACAATCTGTTAAAGCTGGAGATAAAGTATCTAAGGGTGATACAGTAACATTATATATACCTAATGTCGTAACAAAGTATCCTAACTTTACTAGTGGCGAGTATACGGAATCAGATGTGGAAGATTTCTGCAATCAATATGGTTTAACGTTAAAGAAAGTATATGATTCAACTGGTAGTCATAAAGATGGAGATATTATTAAACAAAGTAAACCAGAAGGATATCAAGTTACCCAAGGTACAACGTTAACTATAACTATTTATAAGGCACCAGATGATAGTGAAAAATGTAATCCAAATGAGGAAGTTTGTGATTAAGACTGGTCAAATAGTTCGTATAATTAGTAATTTATATACGGTTAAAGTAGATAATGCTTATATAGACGCTAGAGCTAGAGGGGTATTTAGAAATAAAAATCTTACTCCTTTAGTTGGCGACTATGTCGATATTGATATAGATAAGAAAGTTATTTTAGATATAAAGAATCGTATAAGTATGATAAATAGACCAATGAGCGCTAATATTATAGAGGGGCTAATTGTTACTAGTTTAAAAGACCCGGATTTATCACTTAGTTTATTAGATAAACAAATTAGTTATTTAATTATTAATAATATTAAGCCAGTTATTGTTTTAACAAAAAAAGATTTAGTAGATATAGATGAATTAAAGGATATCGAAGAGATATTTAAATACTATGATAGTATTGGTATTCCGGTATTTTATAATACACAGTTAGATAGGTTAAAAGGCTTTTTAGAAGGTAAGCTTACTTGTGTTACAGGGCAGACTGGTGCGGGTAAGAGTACATTAATTAATAAATTAGGTAGTCTAAATATTAAGACGGATGAAATTAGTAAGGCTTTAGGACGTGGTAAACATACAACTAGACATGTAGAAATATATGAGATAGATAAGATTAAGATAATGGATACTCCAGGATTTAGTGCCTTAGATTTAAATGGAATAACGAAAGAACAATTAAGAGATTCGTTTATAGAGTTTAAGAAGTATTATTGTCGTTTTAAAGATTGTATGCATAATAAAGAGATAGATTGTGGTGTTAAGATGGCGGTTGGTAAAGAGATTTTGCCATCACGTTATGAAAATTATATAAAGCTTTTAGGAGAGTTAAATGAAAGTAGCAGTATCTTTTTTAAGTAGTAATTATAGTTTAGAAGAAACAATAAGTATTTTAGATAATAGTGCTTGTGATTATATTCATGTTGATATAATGGATGGTGTATTTGTTAATAATAAGACTTATGATGAAGATATATTTAGGGTACTTAGGAATGTTAATAAACCTTTAGATATTCATTTAATGGTAGAGCATCCAATATCTTATATTGAGAGATTTAAAGAGTTAAATCCTAGTATAATTACTATTCATAAGGAAATTAATGATGATATTAGAGGACTGTTGAAGTTAATTAGAAGTTATGGAATAAAAGCGGGAGTAGCAATAAACCCTATGACCCAAGTTAGAGAAATACAAGATATACTTAGTGAGGTTGATAGCATCTTAGTAATGTCTGTAAACCCTGGGTTGGGTGGTCAAAAATTCTTAGCGTCAAGTATTATTAAAGTGGGACAAATAAGAAGTTTAAATAAGAATGTCTGGATAAATGTTGATGGGGGTATAAATAGTGGTAATGTTAAATACTTAGATAGTGATATTGTAGTAAGTGGTTCTTATGTATGTAAGAGTGATAATATAAATAAGCAAATACTAAGATTAAAGGAGATTATAGATGAAAAAGGTTGTTAAATTAATTGGTACTTTGGGTTGTGTTTTATTATTATGTGGTTGTGGTAGTAAGAAGATGTCTTGTACTATGGATACCGATGATGAAGTAATGAAATCTAATGTTTTAATGAATGTATCTTTTAAGAAGAATAGTATTGATAAAATTAAGATAAGTTCAAACTATGAGATTAAGGATGAATATAAAGATATTGTGCAAACTATTAAAGATAGTTATGATGAGGTTTATAATATTTCAAATAAGAATATTAAGTATAAATCATCTTTAAATGATAATAAAATTGATATTAATTTAGAGTTAAAATATCCTAAGTTGGATGATGATGCGAAGACTAAGCTTGGTTTAAATGATTTTTCTGGTAATAGGGATGAGGTTAAGACTAAGTTAAGTGATTTAGGATATACTTGTAAATAGAAAAAGAACTGTGCTGCAACACAGTTCTTCTTTTAGGGCTATTCTTCTGTAGCAAATGGGTTAGGGTCAGTAGTCATAAACTCTAAGTATTCGTTAATTGCGCGATTAACTATAAATGGGTCCATGACTGGTATTAAATTGTAAAAGTAAGTTTTAGTGCTATGAACAAGTTCTTTTTTACTTGGTTGCATTTTGTGTTCACAGATACAATTAAAATAACCACATAGATAGCCTGATACTAAAGCAAAAGCGAAATCTTCTTGACGTTTTTCTTCGGCTTTTTGCTCTGGAGTTTTGGGGGAGTTATCTTTTTCTCTTACCCAAACGTTTACTGTTGGCATAACTTTTCCTCCTTTCGGGGGCAATATAACATAGTTTAAAAGAAAGGTCAAAATTAGGTTTTTGCGAATTTCTGCACGAAAAACGCGTTTAAAACGCCAAAAATGCGCTAAAATTGAAAAATTGCAGTGTTTTTTTTGCAAAAATTAAAAAATTCACAAATTTTAAAAATTTCGATTTTTTCGCAAAATGTGAAAGTTAAGTGAAATTAAAAAAAACATAATTGACATATAATATAATGTTTGCTAGAATTATTTTTGTTAGGCAACTAACAAAGGCGGGAAGTTATGAATAATAGTATCTCAATAGGGCATGAGCTTGCGTATACTAATAACCTAATAGCAAGAAGAATAGCTAGAGGGGGAAATAATAAGTATGCAATGAATATAAGTCCTATACAAGTAAGAATAGTAAAATACTTAGTTAAACAAAATAATAAGGCTATATTACAAAAAGATATGGAGTACATTTTTAATATAAGAAGAAGTACTGTATCTGGTGTTATTAAGACTATGGAGAAAAACAATATTATTATTAGAGAAAATGTTAAAGATGATAATAAAAGTAAGGAAATTAAATTAACTAATGAAGTATATCTAAGAGCTAACGATTTAGTTAGGAAGCTAAGAGAATTAGATTTAGAATTACTAAAAGATATTAATAAAGAAGATTTAGAAGTGTTTATGAGAGTACTAAAGAATATTCAAGATAACTTAAAAGAAGAAAGGAAATAATTATGTTTAAATTATTTAAAAATTTTACAAAGAAAGATATTGCGGCAATTATAACTTGTATTGCTTTAATTGTATTTCAAGTTTGGTTAGATTTAAGATTACCTGATTATATGTCAGAAATTACTAAGTTAGTACAAACTGAGGGTAGTACAATTGGAGAAATATTAGTTCAGGGTGGATATATGATGGCTTGTGCTTTTGGGTCATTACTATCTAGTTTTGTTGTTGGTTATATTGCTTCAAAATTATCAGCTAATTTTTCTTATACTTTAAGAGGGAAAGTATATAATAAAGTATTAAGTTTTGGAACTGAAGAGATTAAGAATTTTCAAACTAGTAGTTTGATTACGCGTACAACAAATGATGTTACGCAGTTAGAAATGATTATTGCTATGGGTCTTCAGATGCTTATTAAAGCACCAATTATGGCCGTATGGGCTGTATCTAAGATTCTTAATAAATCATTACAATGGAGCTTATTAACGGGTTCCTTTGTAGTCTTATTATTAGTAGTTATTAGTATTATTATGATTATTGTATTACCAAGATTTGAACGTGTACAAAAACTAATTGATAATATTAATAATGTAACAAGAGAGTCTTTAACTGGTATTAGAGTTGTTAGGGCGTTTAATGCAGAAGATTATCAAGAGAATAGATTTGGTAAAGTTAATGAAGATTTAACAAAGATGCAATTATTTAATCAAAAAACCTTTGCTATTATGATGCCTTTGATGCAAGCGGTAATGCAGTTTTTAACATTAGGAATATATTTTATTGGGGCGTATTTAATTGATGCGGCAATGATGAGTGATAAGATTACTTTATTTAGTGATATGGTAATATTTTCAAGTTATGGAATGCAGGTAATTATGTCATTCTTAATGTTAGCTATGATATTTATGATGTGGCCAAGAGCACAAGTTTCAGCCCGTCGTATTAATGAAGTATTAGATAGTGATATTCATATTAAAGATGGAAGTTTTGATGGTAAAACGGTTGAAGTTGGTTGTGTTGAGTTTAAGAATGTATCATTTAAATATCCGGATGCGAATGAATATTTACTTAAAAATATCTCATTTAAAGTGAATAAGGGTCAAACGATTGCGTTTATTGGATCAACTGGTTCGGGTAAGAGTTCCCTTATTAACTTAGTACCAAGATTTTATGATGTTACGGATGGAGAAGTATTAGTTGATGGCGTTAATGTTAAAGATTATACTTTAAAGGCCTTGCATGATAAGATTGGATATGTTCCTCAAAAAGCAGTTATGTTTACAGGAACAGTAAAATCTAATGTATGCTATGGAAATAAGAGTGTTAGCGAAGAAGAAATGAAGAAGGCTATTGATGTAGCCCAAGGTACAGAATTTGTTAGTAAAATGAATAAAACTTATGATGCCCATATAGCCCGTGGTGGTACTAATGTGTCTGGTGGTCAAAAACAAAGACTTGCAATTGCACGTGCGATCGCAAAGAAACCGGAAATTTATATTTTTGATGATTCATTCTCAGCTTTGGATTACAAAACGGACTCTGTATTAAGAAGTGAATTAAAAAAATATACAAGTGATGCAACTAATTTAATTGTTGCTCAAAGAATTGGAACCATATTAAATGCAGATGTTATTGTGGTATTAGACAAGGGTAAATGTGTTGGTATGGGTACTCATAAAGAATTAATGGAAAATTGTCCAGTATATAAAGAAATTGCCTTATCTCAATTATCAAAGGAGGAATTAAATAATGCCTAGACCAAATAGAGGTACTCCAGAAAAATCAAAAGATTTTATGGGGTCAATGAAGAAATTATTAAAAAATTTAAAACCTTGGCGTGTTTTACTTACCTTAGGGTTGGTACTAGCTTTTATTAGTGCAATTCTTTCTTTGGTTGCACCAAATTGTTTATCTAATTTAACGGATACTATAACAGCAGGAATAAAACCTAATATAAGTGAAAATACGATTAAAGATATTATGAGTAATCCAAATATTTCTTATGAAGATAAGATGAGTTTTCAGGTTACTTTGAGTAGTATGAGTAATAGTAGTGATACTACAAAATTATTAAAGAAAATTGACGAATTACCAAGTTCAATTTATGATATTATTAAACCAAGTATTGATATGGCTAAAGTAAAAAGTATTGTTACATTCTTAACTATTCTTTATTTATTAAGTGCCATATTTAGTTATATTGAATCAGTTAGTATGACTACTGTATCAAATAATTTTGCTAAGAATTTAAGAAGTAGAATTAGTGTTAAAATTAATAAATTACCTTTAAAATATTTTGATACTCATGAAACTGGTGATGTTTTATCAAGGGTAACAAATGATGTTGATACAATTGCTCAAAACTTAAATCAAAGTTTAGCTACTTTAATTAGTGCAACAACATTATTTGTTGGGTCAATTATTATGATGTTTGCAACTAACTGGATAATGGCTGTTACGGCAATTCTTTCTAGTTTAATTGGTTTTGCTTTTATGTTCATAATATTAATGAAATCACAAAAGTACTTTATGAAAAGACAAAAAGAATTGGGAGAATTAAATGGTCATATTGAAGAAATTTATAGTGGTCAAAGTATAGTTAGAGCTTATAATAATGAAGAAAACGTTAAAAAGGAATTTAATAAATTAAATGAGGCTTTAAAAGTATCTAACCAAAAGAGTCAATTCTTATCAGGACTTATGCAACCAATAATGGGCTTTATAGGAAATTTTGGGTATGTTTGTGTATGTATTGTTGGAGCTTTACTAACTATGAATAATGTTATATCATTTGGAGTTATTGTGGCATTTATGATTTATGTAAGATTATTTACTAATCCATTAAGTCAATTAGCACAAGCTATGACGTCATTACAATCAACGGCAGCCTCAGCTGAAAGAGTATTTGAATTCTTAGAAGAAGAGGAAATGACTTTAGAACATCCAACTAAGCATTTAGATAAAAACAAAGTCAAAGGCGATATTGAATTTAAAAATGTGGTCTTTGGGTATGATGATACTAGAACGATAATTAAAAATTTTAGTGTAAAAGCTAAAAGTGGTCAAAAGATTGCAATAGTAGGGCCAACTGGAGCTGGTAAGACTACTTTAGTTAATTTGCTAATGAAATTCTATGAAATAAATTCAGGAGATATTTTAATAGATGGTGTTTCAACTAAGGAATTATCAAGAGAAAATATTCATGAGTTGTTTGTTATGGTGTTACAAGATACTTGGTTATTTGATGGTACTGTAAGAGATAATATTAAGTTTAATAGTGAAGATGTTACTGATGAAGAGATTTGGAATGCTTGTAAAGTAGTAGGAGTAGATCATTTTATTAAAACATTACCAGGTGGGTTAGACGCTAAATTAAATGATAGTGATTCTGTAAGTCAAGGACAAAAGCAGTTAATGACTATTGCCCGTGGTATGATAGAAGATGGTCCATTCTTAATTTTAGATGAAGCTACAAGTAATGTTGATACCAGAACTGAAGAATTAGTTCAAAAAGCTATGGATAAATTAACGGAAGGTAGAACATCGTTTATCATTGCTCATAGATTATCAACAATTAAGAATGCAGATATTATCTTAGTTATGAATGAAGGAAACATTATTGAACAAGGTAACCATGAAGAATTAATGAAATTAAATGGTTTCTATGCTGAGTTATATAATTCACAATTTAAGAAATAGTTTAAGGGTATTGCCTAAATGGTGATATCTTTTTTTCTTGACTTTAAGAAAAATTAGTCTAAAATATTAGGTACATGAATGAAGGAGATTAGTAATGGATAGATGGTTTAATAAAGACTTAGAAAGAAAGGATTTACCCAAGAATGTAAATAGTGAAGAACTATATGGTTTTTTAAATGACAATAAAGTTTTAGAAGATGAAAAGTATGTGGCCATATATGAAGATTTATTAAAAAATGAAGACTGGTATAAAGAGTTTTTTAGAGAAAAATTACTACTTAATGAAAAGTTTGATAATAGGATTATGAATTATTATGTAAGTTTAGCAGTAATGGATACTGTTGCGTTAACTTTAATGATAATTACAAGAAAATATGGCGCTATGCCGGGAGTTGTTGCGGTTAATGTTGCAGGTTTTATTACGGGTAAATTAATTCCTGATATTTGCGCTAATAGTAATATGGAACAATTAAAGAAAAATTTAGGAGAAAAAAGTAGTGAATATTATAAAAATTTAATACTTGCGCAAGGGCTTATGGCTGAAGAATTTGATATAAAATTAAAAAAAGTAGGGAATAGTGAGCTAAGTAGAAAGCTTAGCTTAAATAAAGCAATTAGAAAGAATTAGAGGTATTCTAATGAAAGAATCAACAGGGATAGAGGGAAATAGATTTCCCGGGGAATTTACGGAAGAAGAAATATATGAGTTTTTTAATACCGAAGTTTTGAAAGATAATAGTAAATATACAAAGTTACGTAAGGACATGGCGGAGTACGATTATTGGTATTATAAATTATTAGTTAAAAGATATTCTCTTTCTGAAGTAATGGATAAAAATCTTAGATCTTTGTTAAATATTACCATTGTTAGTGAGATAGTAGTGGGTCTAGACCTTATTGCTAAAAATAATGATGTTGCTTTTCCAGCTTTCGTATTAGTTAATTTAGCAGGGTTATTCTTAGTTAAGATAATACCTAGAGTTGTTGCTATGAAAGAGTATATTAGATATTCAAATTTAGTATATCAAGGTTGTGATGATTATTTTGATAAATTGTTAGAAGATACTGGTATTATGGAAGATTTTTCAACACAGTTAGTTATGGATAATAATTCTAATAAAGAGAGTAGAGCGTTAAATTTAAGTAGAGCTAAAAGAGTTTAGGTTAGCTCTTTTGTTTTCAGGAGGTTTTATATGAAAGATAATGAATATATGGAAAATATAGACGAGTTAATGAAGTTTGTTTTTGAAGGTAGACTTTTAGATGGAGACCATCAGTCTGAACGTCGAAGATTACAAGAACTAAAAAGTTATGGTATTTTAGAAGAAAATGCTAATATTACTGAATGTTATAAGCAAATTCTTAGTCTATTAAACGATAATAAATTATATATTTTAGATGTTCTTTATACAAAAAATAATGATAAAGAATTAAAACAAGAGAGAACCTTAAAAATATTATTTTGGCAGGCAGGAACATTTATTGCTGCGTTGCTTTCAGTTTACTTAATACTTATTTATCCGGTATTTGGATCAATGGTTTTTAGTTCTATTATATTATTTGGTATTTTTAATTATATCTGGCATGTAAATCCAACTATTCAAACTAAGAGAGAATATTTAAAAGCGATAAAAACGATAGAAAATAGAATTAGAATGTATGGGGCTTTTTTAGGAGAAAATAAAGAATTAGTTAAGGAAAATGAAAATGAAGAACAACCTAAAGAGGAAAACAGACTAGAGGCTATACCGAGAGAGATTGAATATTATTATGCATTAATAAAAGACAATAAGTATGAAGGGTACTTAAATGATGCGAAAGAACTATCTAGTATTTACCATAAATATATTGAAATTACTATGCCTAGTGATGATTTAACTAAGGATAATTATCAAATAAACTTAGTATTAAATAATAAACTAACCAAGTTATTAAACGATTTAAATGCTTTGGAAAGGAAAATAGATTTAAGTATTAAAAAACAAGAACGACAAGAGTTTTATCAAAGTAGAATAAGTACTTTAGACGAGGAGCTAGCAGTAGATAAATTAGATACTGGTTACGACTCAAAACATTTGAAAAGAACCCTTAAAAAGTAAAAATTTGCAATAATTATAAGATAATGCTATAATTGTTTTACACAAACGAGGTGCAAAAATGAAAGTAACATCAGTTAATTTAAGTCATATGGCAGTTAGAGAAAGCCAATACCCTAATGATTCTTTAGGAGAGTTCTTATTAGTTGGACGTAGTAATGTTGGAAAAAGTAGTTTTATAAATTGCCTAATAAATAGAAAAAATTATGCTAGAACTTCAGCGACACCAGGGAAAACTCAAACGTTAAACTTTTATAATGTTAATGATTTGTTTTACTTAGTGGATGTTCCGGGATATGGTTATGCTTCAGTAGATAAAATGACTCAAAAGAAATTTGGACTTATGATTGAAGAATACTTAATGAATCGTAGTGATTTAAAAAGAGTGTTTTTATTAGTTGACTATCGTCATAAACCAATGGAAGATGATGTTTTAATGTATAATTTCTTAAAATATTATAATAAACCAGTAACGATAGTGGCTACTAAATATGATAAAGTAGCTACTAGTAAGAGAGCAAAGATAGAAAAAGCTTTAAATGATGCGTTTAATTTAGCACCAGATGATAATATTGTATATTTTTCTTCTGTAACTAGAAAAGGAAAAGACGAAGTATATAAAATTATTGAATCTTATTTATAAAATGGAATTTTAGAACAAAATTCTGTTTTTTTTAACTTTTTTAAAGAAATTTTGCAGAAAAAAAAGAAAATCAGGGGTATACCGGTAATATATATTATTAGAGGGGTACTTTATTCGACAAATTATTTTGCAATTGTGTAGTACTTTAATGTTGGTGATAATTATGAAGAAAACATTACTAACAATACTAGGAGCTATTCTAGTTGGTTTTGGGTTAGGACTATTTTTCTTTAAGAAATTTGATACAAACATTGAGGCTTTAGCAACTTCGGTAAAGTCTATTTACGCGGTACAAGTTGGAGTATATAAAAATATCGATAATGCTAAAGAAGTTGCTAATAAGATGGAAGGTATTGTTGTTTTAGATAATGATTATTACAGGGTATATATTGATATTATTAAAGACAAAGAAATACTAAATTCAAGAGAAGAGTACTATAAAAATAATAATATAAATTATTACTTAAAAATTATTAATCCAAGTAAGGAATTTATAACTAAGTTAGATGATTATGAAATAATTTTGAAAAATACTAGTATTAGTGCAGATAAGATAGGAGTAGTGAGAGAAAAAATATTGAAGGAGTATCAAAATGAATTACATGATTAAAGAGATGGATGAGGAGATTCGTCCACGTGAAAGATTAAAAAGGTATGGCGCGGGGGCTTTAGGCAATGATGAAGTATTGGCTATTTTGTTAAGGTGTGGAACGAAGGAATGTAATGTTAAAGATTTATCGGTTAAGATTTTAAATGAAATTGATGGAATGAAGAATTTTAGCAATATTTCCTGGGAGAAGTTGAGTAAAATTAAAGGTGTTGGGGAGGTTAAGGCACTTACTTTATTAGCGGCTTTGGAGTTTGGGAAGAGAGTCTTAGCAGAAAGTAATAAAGAAACTGTTAAAATGATTAATAGTAAGACGATATATGAATTATTTAAGTATAAGTTTGTAGGTGTAATGCAGGAAATGTTGGTGGCAGTGTTTTTGGATGTAAAAAATAATTTAATTAGTTCAAAGACGATATTTATGGGAACGATTAATAAGTCTGTGGTACATCCAAGAGAAGTTTTTAAGGAAGCTGTATCTTGTGGAGCTGGAAAAATTGTTTTAATACATAATCATCCGTCGGGTAATCCGAAGCCGTCTTTTAATGACGAGGTTTTTACGGAGAAAATGATGAAGTTGGGTGTGGAAATGGATATTCCGGTAATTGACCATATCATAATAGGTAAAGGCGCTTATTATAGTATAACAAACCATAAGGAGTACAAAGATGAAGAAATTTAAGTGTGGGCTATATTATGGAGTAATGATATTATTGTTTTTAGTTGTAGAGCCAGTTATTGGGTATTTAAGATTTAGTGATAAAGTAAGTGTAGAAAACAATGTTTTAGAGCTTAGTAATAATGATTTAAAACAAAAGTTAGAAGAATTAAGTCAAATAACGTATGAAGATTATGACTATATTTTAGCTAAGGTAACGATTAGAAGTTTATATAATAGTCAGTATTATTTTTTAGATAGTGCTTATTCTTTTAAAGATAATGCTCCAGTTATAAATCAGTTTGGTCTAATTGGGGTTACGGATAAGAATAAGACGTTGAAGGCATCTCAAAGTTTGAAATTATCAGTGAAAGTTAATAACACGATAGGTATTTTAGAAGGAAGTATTTTAAATATAGAAGGCAATTTTAAAGTTGGCGATAAGGTTTATACAAGTGGTTTAACTAACATGCCTAGAAATATCTTAGTGGGAGAGATTAAAAGTATTGATAAAGATAAGATTAAAGTAGAGTATGTAGAGAATACTTCTAACTATGTGGCGATATTAAAGGACTATAGCTTATGATATATTTATTAATTGATATTTTATTTTATAGTTTTTCGCCGTTTAATACTTGCTTTGTTTTATTTAACTTTTTAGGTAAGAAGAGACTTAGTGAATATTTGATAATGTGGTTATTTATTATGGTTTTTACGAGAAAAATTTTTTATTACTTAGTTTTGTTAAGCTTACTTTGGGTATTAAATAAATATGTTCTAAAGAAGTATATTAAGAATGACCTCATGAAGTTAATTATTAACTTTATAATATTCTTTAATTTTAGTATGACTTTAAACCAAGTATTAGTATTTATGGTTATGGTATTATTTCATTATCTGGCACCATATAATTTACTGGGTGATTAGATTTGGATGATTATTTAATTAAAGAGTATTTAGATAATAGTAAGGATAAAAGCAGTATTAAGGTTAAGCTTTTAAGTAAAAGAATAGTTAGTAAGTTACTTTTAAGTATTATTTTTTTACTAGTTAGTATTATTCTTATTAATGAGAATAATAATGTTAAAGAGTTTTACCAAAAAAATATCTATACTAACTCCTGGAGTTTTACGAAGTTTAATAGTCTATATAATAAGTACTTTGGTTCTTTAGTTAAAGATTATCAGGTACCAGATACAAGTAGTGTATTTAATGAAACTTTAAGCTATAGTCATATTGAAGATTATTTAAATGGAAGTATTTTAAGTGTTAGTAATAATTATTTAGTACCGGTTATTGAAAGTGGAATAATTGTTTATTTAGGGGATAAAGATTCTTTAAAAAATACTTGTATTGTACAGGGGGTTGATGGTGTAGATATTTGGTATTCAAATATTGATATAAGTAAACTTACTTTAATGGACTATGTTAATAAGGGTGAGTTTTTAAGTACGACTTTAAGTGATAAGCTTTACTTGACTTTAGAACGTGGTAATGAGTATATAAAGTATGAAGACTATCAAAATTGATTTTAGCACTTATTTTGTTATATTATTATCTTTTTTAGCGGGTAATTTTAAAAGAATACTTTTAACGATAGGGATAGTTATTTTTCATGAGCTGGGTCATGTTTTTTGGCTGAGGGTTTTTAAAGTGCCGATTTTAGAGGTTAAGATATATCCTTTTGGTGGTATTACAAGGACGAATAAGATGTTAAATTATTCTTTGAATAGGGAGTTAGTTATTGCTTTAGGTGGTATTTTTAATCAAGTGGTTTTATATTTAGTATTTGGTATATTTTATAAACTAGGGTTTATTAATACTTATACTTATAAGATGTTTTACAATGTTAATACGACTTTAATTATATTTAATCTAATACCTATGATACCTTTAGATGGGGGAATAATTTTTCATACTATGCTTAATAAGTTTATGGGATATGTGTATTCTAATGGGGTATATATTTTAGTATCGATAATATCTTTTATACTTTTTTTAGTAGTTAATATAAAGGGTAAGATTAATATTTTGATTATTATTAGTTTTTTAGGGTATAAACTTATTTATTTTGTTAAGAAAAGAAAGTATTTAGAAAATAAGTTTTTCTTAGAAAGATATTTATATGATTTAGATTATGATAAAATTATTTATGAGAACGATAGAAATATTAAGAAATTAAAAATTGGTAAATATCATTATTTTAATTATTTAGGGGAGAAAAAAGTGTTGCAGGAAATATTTGGGGGAATGGATAAAAATTAATTAAACTTATTGAAAAAGTTGAAAGATTATGGTATTCTTTTAATATAGAATAGAGGGAAATATATGAAAGAGATTATAACTAAGATATACAGTAGTGGAAATTTTCCTATTGTTTTGTTTTCTACTATTGGGGTTTTATTAGTATTATTTATTATTACGTTGTTATTAGCGGTAAGTGATACTAAGAAAAGACAAAATAAGGAGAAAAAAGAGAGTAGTTCTTTAGATAATACTGATTTAAAAGATACTAGTGCTATGGATAATGATATCGTAATGGTTAGTTCACCAGAAGGCCAAGTTAAAGAGACTGTTGAAGAGGTTAAAATGCCAGAAAGTAATGGTAATGAACCAGTATTTGAAGATATTCACTTTGATATGCCTGATGTTGAACCTACTATTAAGGAAGTCAAAGAACCAGAAATTACTATTCCTAACTTAAGTGATATTAAGATTACTCCAGTTGAAGAAAAAAATGAAGAGACTTCAATCTTTGATAGTAAACCAAGTATGCCAGAACAAAAAGAAGTAACGGTAGAATCTATTTTTAAAACTCCAAGTAGTGAGCCCGTAATGCCAAGGGTTAGTGAACCAATTAAAGTGGAAAGTCAAAGTACTATATTTAATAGTAATAATGTAAATAGTGAACCAGTTAAGGTAGTTACAGAATCTCCAGTTATTAATGTTAAATCTATTGCAGATATTGAAACTGAAGAATATCGTATTAAATAAGCAAGGTAGAAATATCTTGTTTTTTAATTGGACATAAAAAAATTAGTCTTCTTAAGAAGACTAATCACAAACGTCAGCAATAGTAATTGTACGACTTATAGTTACTTCAGTACCATTATAGGTTGCTTTGTAAGTTATTTTATATTTTCCTTGAACAGATTTATTAATTGATTTAACCTCACTATTATTATCTAAGTTAGTAATAATAGTTTTTTTATTAGTTAATTTATCAGTTATATCATTACCATTAATATCAGTAGCACTAACAGGGAAGGAATCGTTGTAATACTCAGCAGTATTATTTGATTTGATGATACATTCATCACTCTTAGTTAGTTTAAGATTAATGTTATCGGTTGCATTACCTCCAGTGTTAGCATTTATTACTAAACCACTTGATGCGTTAGATTTAAATATAGTGTAAGCACTTTTAATAACAAATTTATAACTTGTACCAGGGTTTCCTTGGTAAGTATATGATGTATTTGAAGTTGAAGCAATATATTTTTGAGTACCATCAGTTTCTAAGTAAATATCATAAGTTAGAGTACCTAGAGAAGTATTATTCGCACTGATACGTTTGTTATAGTAATTATTAGCAAATTGACCATAATTATCGTTGAAATAGTTTTGTAAGTATTCAGGATTTATGGCGTTTGGTGTAGTTATTCCATCCCAACTTAAAGTTATTTGATTACCACTAGTTGTAGCTTTACCATTAGTTGGATTATCTAAGCCTTGGTATCTATTGGATACTTCAGTTGGTTCAGTTCCTGTTTTAAATAATTCTGTTGTACGCATATCTTGTGGGGTATATTCACTTGGTAGTTGTAATGGAACAGTGTCTTTTTCAACTTCCACTTTAGTTACACTAGAAGGTACTTCGAATTTAGAGTTTGTTTTATAGATTTTTTTGGCAATACCAGCCATTAATCTCTTTCTGACTCCAGCAGCACTTATTGACTGAGTATAGTAATCTTTCATAAGTTGTTCATAACCATACCATAAACTAATTGAGTAGTCTGGTGAGTAAGTACAGTTCCAGTTATCACGAGAGGCTTCGGTTTTAATACCAGCAGCTTTTAAGGCATTGCCATCCCAAGTTGAAGTACCAGTTTTAGCAGCTATTTCGGTGCCGTTTATTTTGAAGTTTCCACCAACTCCATTATTACCCGCGCTAACAAGTATTGATGTAATAAGGTAGGCAGTGGCTTCGCTCATAACTTTTTCTTTTTTAGGTTTATTTTCGATTGTTTCATTAGAGTTATTTAGAGTTAATTCAGTATAAGAATATGGTTTAATATAGTAACCACCACGGCCAAAGGCAGCATAGGCAGCAGATAATTCTAGAGCAGTAACACCATCGAAGGAACCAATAGAGTATGATTCGTATAGGGTATCACCATAGTTAATTCCTAGGGAATGAACAAATTCGGCAATCTTCGTTTTATCAACTTGTTGGAAGGCTTGTAAGGCTGGGATGTTACGGGATTCAGATAGTGCTTTACGCATTGTCATCATACCCCAGTGTTTGCCGTCGGCATTTTTAATACTTTGACCATTTGAGTAAGTCATATCTTCATCAAAGAAGTATGTTCCAGGAGAGGCGTTGTTGTATTCAATTAGAGGGCCGTAGTCGAATATTGGTTTAGCTGTTGATCCTGGGTGGGTATGGTAGGTTGTAGCAAGATTCTTTTGCCTTTCGCCACTTTGGTTACGACGTCCACTTATTGCGGTGATTGAGCCATCATGCATATCAGTAACGGCAACAGCAGCTTGTTCATAGTCATTTTTCCATTTATAGTAAGCACCATTATTCATTTCGATTAGAGCGTCTTGAACAGTTGGGTCCATTGTAGTTTTAATAGTCATTGATACTTTAACAGGGTTTAGTTCAGTATTTTTTTGAACCTCATCGATTACGGTATCAATGAAAGATTGATATTTATTTAAGCCTTTTGATGTTTGTTCAATAATTAGAGAGTCAACAGAGATATCTTTGGCATCGTTATATTGTTCTTCAGTAATATAACCATGACGATACATTAAGTAAAGAACGGTATCTCGTCTATCAGTGGCATTATCGACACTGGCAAAAGGATTAAGGCTTGTTGGGGCATTAAATATACCGGCAATTAAGGCTGCTTCTGGTAAGCTGATATCACGAACGCTTTTACCGAAATATGTTTGACAAGCTTGTTCAACGCCCCAGCTACTAGCACCCATGTAGTTTGAGTTAACGTAGAATTCAATGATTTCTTCTTTAGTATAGTTTTTTTCAATTTTAAATATTGACATATAAATATCAGTGAATTTACGAATGATACCTTTAAGGCCTGAGGTTAGTTTAGCATCGGTATAAGTGTTTTTAGCTACTTGCATAGTTAGGGTTGATGCACCACCACCATCATTACCTGATAGTTGAGATAAAGAGGCTTTTAGGAAACGGGCAATATCAAAGCCATCATGTTGGAAGAATCTTGAGTCTTCAGTAGCTACTATGGCATCAACTAAAACTTGAGGTAAGTCATCGTATTTAACTAATTCACGGTTTTGGGCACCTAGGCGGGCATATTCATTGCCGTTTTTATCGAGTAAGGTTGTCGAGCTTTGGCTGTATAATTCTTCGGTATTAAAATCGGGAGCAGACACTATTATGTATATAATGAAAGCAAGTCCCATTAAAAATATTGCAATAAGAATGATAAGCATAATAATTAGAAAGACATGCCGTTTTTGCTTTCTAATTTTTTTATCAACATTATCTTGAGCATTTAATTTCTTCTTTATTGAGATAATTTTATTATTTACCTTTTTTTGAACTTTTTCTTTAGTAGATTTCTTTGTCATTTTTAGTTTTCTCCTTTATTAACAAATCTAGAGCTTTAATATAATCTAGGGGTGGAATAAATCCTTCCTTAATTACATAGCTTTTTTCTTTAATATATTCTAGAGGTATAGATTTTCTGGTGTTATTATCGACAAAATCAATTAAATCCCAACCGGGAAATAAAAAGTAAGTTGCACACATTTTAATAATTAGAAAAGTAATACCTTGATGTTTAATTACTCTTCTAATATGGGTAAGTTGGTGTGGGTGGATATTAGTTAGGGGAAATGATGTTTTAGATGTTGTTTCTTTGGCATCAAAATCAATGTAATATCCTTTATAAACACCATTATAATCTAGAGTTGAAGGACTTTGGAAAAAGCCTTCTTTAATAATTTGTTTTCCATTAACATAGCTTACTTTACTAATTCCAATTGGAGTTGGTTTTTTATATATTAAGGCTATACCTTTTTCAATATAGTAGTTATTTGTTTCATTAAGTAAATTTTCTAAGTCCATACCACGATTAGCATAAGATATTTTTTCTTTTTGGTATGATTTATTAAGTCCTGGGTATTTCATCTAACCACCAAGATAATTATACTATAAAAACTTATTCTTGGATAGAACTTTTTATCGTGTTTACACCGCATAATTTTGACTTTTTTTGTCGAATTTATGACAAAATAAATTTAATATAATATTATATATGTAGGAAAGGATAATATATTTATGCGGGTTGATTATTATATTAGTAGGTTAATTATGGAGGTTATGGATTTAAAGGTAAGTATTGGGTGTGTTGACAAAGACATAAAAAATAGTTTATAATAATTTTGTAAGAAGGGAAAATTTTTTATGGTTAACGATAGAATTATTTTAACACCACAAGATATCTTAGAAAAAGAATTTAAGGTAGACGCTAGGGGCTATAGGGCTCAAGAAGTGGATAAGTTTTTAGATATGATTATTAAAGATTATACTGAGTATAATAAAATGATTAAGAGTCTAAATAGAGAGATAAATACGTTAACTGAGGAAAATAATCGTTTACGTAGTGAGTTACGTAAATTAAAGGAGCTTGAATCGGTGGCTGAGAGTGATTCAAGACGAAGTGTTAATAATGTCGACCTTCTTAAAAGAATCAGTCAATTAGAAAAAATAGTTTATGGAAAAAGTGAATAATATTTAAGAAAAGACAAATGCTGGTATTTTAAAATACTTGAGGAAAGTCCATGCTTACATAGTCCTGGAATGGCTATAGTGTTCGTGCTAGAGGAATAAATAACTCTAGGTAGCTTTTTGCTAACGGCTTTGAAATAACCTGTTAAATGGTTAGATTAGATATAAAAGTGCCAAAGAGACGAGATACTAGGGAAACTTAGTAGGTGGAACGAGGTAAACCCCGCGAGTAAGAAATCCAAAATTGGTGGGAGAGTCTTTACAAAGGAATCAAAACGGCGTAAAGGAGTTACTTAGGTAACTAGATAAATATTTGTCCCTACGTTGGTAGGACAGAACATGGCTTACTTAGATCTTATTCTTTTTTTGTCCATAAAAACAAAAGGAAGTGAAATATCTTGAACGAAATAGGCTGTTTGCTTAAAAGTGCAAGAGAAACATCAGGTGTGTCTTTAGAAGAAGCGAGTGCTGATTTAAAAATAAGACCTGCCGTATTAAATAATATTGAAGAAGGTAATATGGGGTGTTTTAAAGATATATTTGAGTTAAAAGATTATATTAGGGAATATTCTAAGTATTTAGGAATGAATCCTGATAAAATGGTTGATGAATTTAATGAGTATATGTTTGAAGCAACATCAAAGATACCTGTTAAAGAAATCGAAAATCAAATTAAAGAAAAAAATAAAATGGAAGCTACTGGTGAAATTAGGATTATGAGTCCTTATACTGATAATAAGAGTAGATATAAAACAAAGAATTATCTTTTATTATATTTATTAGTTATTGTTTTAGTAGCGTTGGTTATATTTTGGTCAGTAAAACAAATTACGATAGGAAATACAGTAACTACGATTGCTAGTTCTGTGAAATAGGAGGGTATTATGAATTTACCTAATAAAATTACAATATCTAGAATTATACTTGCTTTTATTATATTAATATTGATAGGAATGGATACTCATATTTTAGGGTTTAATTGGCCTGTTTATTTAATAGCGGGAAGAATTACTTTGAAGTTAAATTATATTATTGCGGGTGTTTTATTTGTAATAGCTAGTTTAACAGATATGTTAGATGGTAAGATAGCTCGTAAATATAATATGGTTACTGATTTTGGAAAGGTAATGGATGCGATTGCTGATAAAGTTTTAGTTAATGGGTTACTTATATTACTTGCTTATAATAGAGATATTTCGGTAATTGTGCCGGTAGTTATTATTACTAGAGATATATTTGTAGATTCAATTAAAATGGTAAGTGGGTCAAAGGGCAAGGTTGTTGCGGCATCGATAGCAGGTAAGATTAAGACTGCTTGTATGATGGTAGGACTTACTTTAGTGTTATTTAGTAATTTACCTTTTGAATTATTTGGTATTGGTGTTGGTCAAGGTTTAGTACTTTTGGCAACATGTATGTCGGTATATTCAGGTATTGAATATTTTATGGTAAATAAGGAATTTGTTTTTGGTGATATGTAAGTTGTAAGAAGGAATGTCTCCTTCTTTTTATATTGTAAATTTTTAGGGCTATGTTATAATTTAAGAGGATATAGTACTTGGTACTTTGAAGAATAAGGAGTTTTGAGGCTATGGAAAGTAAATAAAAAATTTATGAGATGGTTATTAACTGCTTACTAGACTTGTTAAATATTGTATTTATGCATATTTTAATATAATATAATTGAAATTATATTTAACTATGTTATAATGAAATTGGGTAGACAATTAGTGGGAGGAAATATGAAAAAGAAAAAATTATTTAACAATATCGTTTTAGGTTTATCATTATTATTTGTTATTGGAGTTACTACAGCTAATGCTATTGATGGCTTTATGGGTTACGCTGGCGTAAAAGTCCCAGGATTTCATAAAGAAGTATCTGGTATTAATAATGTTAGAAAAGTAACGAATAGTAAGCAATATTATGAAAATATAGGGACAATTAATTTAACATCAGCTGCAAGAGAAGATATTGATGTAAGAGTTAAATGTGAAAGCGACAATGAATGCTTTTCGCTAACAAGTCTTTGGACGAAGATTTTAGATAAAAATCGTTCTGAGCTTAAGTATGATAATCATATAACTAATTCTGGATTTACTGGCTCATATTCTATACATTTTAGAAGACCTAGCTATGGTCCAACTTCTGCTAGTCATTCTGGTTCTTGGTATCTTGATGAAAAAATGATACCTTAATTATTAATAGGTAATGTAAATTTTTTAGTTAAATATTGTCTATCCCCCAATTTTTTGAAAAATTTAAAGCGAATGGAGTAAAATTATGAAAAAGAAAATTATTAATTATCCAGCAATTATTATGTTTTTAATGATTGTTGTTGTAGGAATTGGCTATTTGTTTTTTGACTACAAATATAATTATATAGATGATGTTAATTTAAATAAGTCATTGACTTTATATTGTCAAGTTGAAGCTAATGTTGAGAGTGATATGTGTCAAGATTTCTTTGCTAATGGGAGTCATTATTCTTCGACTGGTGATACATTAACGGTTTATCATTATATATTGGAATTTACACCACTTGGGTACTTAAATTTAATTTTGGTTGCTTTAGTTTCAATTATGGTACTATATAAAATTAGTAAAATATTTAATTGTGGTGAAGCAAAAACAATGTTAGTAAGAGAGTCTTACTTGAAATTTAAAAAGAATTTAGTAAAAGGTGCCTTTAAGTATGCATTAGTTATACCTATAGCATTTACTATTATCTTTATATTTTGTATGATTGTGTGTAAAGGTAATTTTGATGCCAAAGAAACAATAAATGGATCAATTGCGTCTTTTCCAGAGATATATTTAAATATGGGTTGGAAATTTTTCTTTCTTCAAATTTTTAGTATTTTTATTATGACATTAATATATGCATTTATAAGTTTGATTTCGGCAAGAATAGTTAATAATTATTATGCTTCAATCGTTGTATCATATCTAATATTTATGGTAATTGAAGTAATATCATATTGTGGCATTGGAATAATATTGTTGTTAAACGTTTTTAAGGTTGATGTTACAGATTGCTTTAATCTTATTAATCAATTTAATTTTTATAGAGCAGAAAATTTTTTGTTGTATATTGGAATAAGAATAGTTATTTTAATAAGTTTAGTTTTGATATTTAAATTAGTATATAAAGATAAAGAAAGTTTTGTTAAATTTGTAGAAAAAGAAAGTGAGATTAGTCATGGAAATTAAGTTAGAAAATGTTTCAAAAAGATTTAAAAATGAGAATGTTTTGAATGGAATATCTTATTCTTTTGAGAGTGGAAAAATTTATTCTATTGTAGGAAGAAATGGTTCGGGAAAAAGTGTTTTATTAAAAATTATTGCGGGATTATATCTTCAAGATAAAGGTAATGTATTATTTGATAATAAGAATTATAATATGATTAATGAAATTCCTGATAATTTAGGAATTGTTATTGAACAGCCTTCATTTATTAATGATTTAACAGGGTTAGAAAATCTAAAGCTTTTGGCTTCTATTAGAAATGTAGCGACGGAAAGGGATATTGTTGAGTCTTTAGAAATAGTTAATTTAAAAGATGATATGAATAAAAAATATAGTAAGTATTCTCTTGGAATGAGGCAAAAATTAAGTATTGCTCAGGCAATTATGGAGCACCAAAAAGTAATTTTACTTGATGAACCATTTAATGGTATAGATAGACAATCAGTAGTGGCGATAAAAGAATATTTAAAAAAAGTAAAAAATGAAGATAAGTTGATAATAATAACTACTCATATAATGGATGATGTTGTAGATTTAAGTGATGTTATGCTTTATATAGAGGATGGAATGTTAAATGAAAAAGATTAAAAATCTTTTAAACGTTTTTAGAAAAACATCATATTTTAAAATGTCTTTAATTGGCATGATTATGTTATCTTTTCTTTCAATTTCTTGTATTAATAAAAAAGATTTTTTCTTTAAAGCTATGCATGATACTTATGTTAATCCTTATTTTCTTACAGTGGTATTCTTGATTTTTATTTGCAACGCTATTTTTTTAGCTAAATTTTTTTTTAAAAATGCAGCTTATATTATAAGAAAAAAGAATTTAAGTAATTACTTAAAAACAATGAGTGCTTATAATCTAGTTATAGATTTATATTCATTTTTAATATTATTGGGGTTCACTGCTATATGTGTATTTTTAAGAGTTAGTGCTAAAATAGATATTTTTGAAATATATAAGTATAATATTAACTATTTTGTTTATTTAGTATTTTATTTTGTTAGGACATTTATTATTATATTCTTATTTACTAATATGATAAATTATATATTTTTATTGCCTAAGAAATATTATAATATTATTTATATAGTGATATGTGTTTTAGCGGTGGTGCTGGTTGTATATCCATATAATTATAGTGTAGTTACTTTAGGGGATTTTCATGTTTTTATAGGGTACTACTTAATTCCTTTGGAGTATTCTTCATTTTCGTTAGAATTGCTATTTTCAGTAGGAATTATTATAATTTTATATTCTTGTAATATAATTATAGATAATTTATTTGAAAAGTTTATTAGAGGTTATAATGTTTAGATTTTTAATATTACAGCAAAAAAGCTTTTATCAAAGATATTTGAAACTTTTTGTTTATTTTATTTTAACAATATCAATAATTATTTTTGGCCAATACATTTTAGAACCTAATTATAATATTTTTATGTTATTTTATGATTGTGTTGATTTTAAAGATTTAGATATATTTTTATTGACTGCAAGATTAACCTTCCTTTGTTTTTTAATATATATTGCTTTCTTGAATTTAAAATTTATTTTGGAATATAGTTTTTCTTTATTAGTTTCACGAGCAAAAAAAGTTAGGATATTTTTAATGACCATGGTTGTTATTTTATTAAATGTTTTGATTATTAATTTTGTATGTTTCTTGAATTGGGGATTGTTTTCTTTGATATTTAATTTGAAAGTTAGCATTAATTTTGGATTATTGTTTAATAGTTTGGTTTATTGTTTTGCTATATGTATTGTATTATGTTTATTGGAGGTAAGTAGAAATAACTTTTTAGCTTTATTTGAATTTTTACTTGGCTATTTTTATTTAATAGCTGCTGGGCTTGAAAAGCTAATTATTATTAGTATTTTGATGGTTATTTATTTAGGTGGTTGTAAAATACTAAAGAAAAAAATTGATAAGGGTATTTTGTGAAGAAGATGATTTCTTCTTTTTTTATTGAGTTTTTGTTTATTTTATGTCAAAATTATGTAAAATTTGATATTTTTTGGCATTTTTTTGAAAAAGTTTGCCTGAGAAAAAAGAAAAACGACACTTTACCGGTAATAAATATTATTAGAGGGTGGTATTTAAGCCCTCTTCGGAAAGGAGGTGGGAAAATGGCAAAAAATTTAT
>HF998228.1 GCA_000433255.1 Coprobacillus sp. CAG:605
ATATCATAGATAAAATAGTTTGTGATAACGGAGCAGTTGGTACTTGGGATTACAATAATTGGCGTATATATATTGATAATGCAACTAAGAAAACAAAGTGTAGTCTATTTTTTGTTACGGGTAGTTTAATTGATGTTAAGCTATACCAAGGTTTAATTCCTGTAACTTATAATTCAAGTGGGGATGTAGTTGTTGCCGATACTAGCACTAAGTGGTATGACTATTCAAAACATGAATGGGCTAATGCTGTATTAGTTAACTGTGCTGATAGTACAATAAAATCTAAGTATTTTAATGATGATATGAGTTTAAAATCTAGTGTTGTTGGAAAGACTATTTCTATGGATGAAATACTTCAAATGTATGTTTATATTCCAAGATATAGGTATAAATTGTTTAATGCCAATAATGGAACAAGTAAGGAACATGCAATTGATATAATTTTTGAAAAAGTTAGTACTGAGAAATCTAATGGTACAGAAAATGGTGAGTGGCTTACTCATCCAGCTTTTACTTTTGGTAATACGAAATTACCTGGTATATGGGTAGGCAAATTTGAAGCCTCAGGATTAACTGATAATTATCAAATTAAACCAAATCAAAAGTCTATGACGCAGCTTAATCTAAGTGAGATGTTTAATACTTCTAGGACTGTAACTACCACCATGGCAAGTACTTATGAAACGAGTTCTAGTACTAGTGATAGCCATATGATAAAAAAACATTGAGTGGGGTGCAATTGCATTTTTAACCAACTCAATTTATGGACGTTATAATGATGCTTCAACTTGTATCGCATCAGGTTGTGAAGTATGGATAAATAATATTAATACTGGTTATGGTAATGGTACTGCGGTTTCTGGTCAAGTACCATGGGGTCCTTCAATTACTGGATGTTCCGGTTCTTCTGCAAGTGCCGCTGTGTCAAGTTCGCAAACTGCATGTGCCTCTGGATACGATTGGAAAACTAAGGGTGTCAATGCCACAACTACTGGAAATCAATATGGAATATATGACATGGCTGGCGGAGCATGGGAATATGTCATGGGTGTCCAAAAAGATTCAAGTGGCAATGTTCAAGTTGATTCATCCGGCTTTAGTATTTCAAGTCTTCCTGATAGTAAGTACTATGACCTTTACGATTATCAATCGGCCGGTAGTGTTGGATATACTAAGTACCATTTAGGCGATGCAACGAGAGAAGTTTTAAAAAATACTTCTAGTAAAGGACCAAATGCTTGGTGGAGTAATTATTCTAATAATATATGTAGTTCTTACCCTTGGGTTGGTCGTGGTGGCCATTATAATGGTGTATCGGACGTTGGTGTTTTCCACTTCGGCCTTCATAATGGTTTGAGCATTCCTTATCATTCGTTCCGCTCAGTAATAACTGCACCATAATAAAACAAGGAACTTTCTTCTTACTTGAAAGTTCTTTTAATATCTAAAAGTACTAAAAAAGACAACACCCATAACAGGCATTGCCTAATTTAATATAAACTAAATTTCTTGAATCTTTAAGAAGTTAGTATGAGCATCCTTAGGGAAACCACCAACAACAGCAACTAAATCACCATATTTTAAATCTAACATAGCTTTAGCTTGTTTAACACCTTCTAAAACAATACTATCAGTATCATTAGAAACAGGAACAATCTTTGGATAAACTCCCCATTTAAGTGCTAGAGAACGAGCAACCTTTTCACTAGTTACAGTAGCAACTATTAACGCATTAGGTCTTAATGAAGAAATATCTAAAGCTGTCTTACCAGTTAAAGAGTTAGCTACAATAGCCTTAATAGGTAATTCTAAAGTTGCATCAACAGCACACTTAGCAATTGTATTATGAATTGCTGTACCAAGTAACTTATAATCTTCTAAATTATATTTAGTCATCTTTTCTGCATTAACAGCAATCTTAGCCATATACTGAATAGTCTCTACTGGATACTTACCCATAGTAGTTTCATCACTAGTCATAACTGCATCACAACCAGCTAAAACAGCATTAGCAACATCATTAACCTCTGCATTAGTAGGACGAATACTTTCCTTCATTGAAGTCATCATTTGTGTAGCCATAATAACCCCTTTACCATTAGCATGACACATATTAATCATCTTTTGTTGATATAAAGGTAAATTTTCTAAACCAGTTTCAATACCTAAATCTCCACGAGCAACCATAATATAATCAGATACATCAACGATTTCTTGTAAATTATCAATAGCGTATTGAGTTTCAACCTTAGAAATAATAATCATATCAGGTCTACCATATTCTTTGCATAATGCTTTAACATCTAAAACGTCTTGTGCGCAGTTAACAAATGAAACTGCTAAATAATCACCATCATGTTCACAAGCATATTTAATATCTTCTTTATCTACATCAGAGATAAATGGAACATTAAGTTTAACCCCTGGAATACAAACTCCACGACGAGACTTAATAACCCCACCATTAATGATTTCACAAGTTAAACCATCATCTTCTTTAGAAACAACAACTAACTTATAAAAACCATCATCTAAAAGTATAGCTTGACCAACTTCTAAATCTTTTAAAATTCCTTTATAGTTAAAAGATATCTTTTCTGCTGTACCTAAAACATCTTCCTCTACAATACGAATCTTATTACCCTTAACAAGTTCAATCTTATCTTGTTCAAAAGTACAAGTTCTTAAATCAGGTCCTTTAGTATCATATAAAGTAGCAATATTAGCTCCTAATTCTTCATTAGCACGTTTAATTAAAGATTCATCTAACGCTCTTTCTTCTAAAGTAGCATGTGAAAAATTAATACGAGCAACATTCATACCAGCTTCTACAATACCTTTAAAGTTTTCCCAAACTTGTGTAGAAGGACCAATACTACAAATAATCTTTGTTTTTTTCATAAAATACTTCCTTTCTAAAGCATGTTAATCTTACCACAAAATCACAAAAAAATCTATATTTCTCTACGATAAACTACTAATTTTAGCAAAGTTTCTAATCGATAAATCTCTTAACCATATTTTTAATAAATATTTCGACATCATCCAAGGTACAATCTAACTTACCCATAAAATATTTAACAAACAAATTAACACACCCCAAAGTAAAAAAGTTAATTTCCAACGTTTTATTCTTAGAATTTCGAAAAACATTTAATTCTTTTAATCTTTTAATAATTATATTACTTAGTTTTTCCACAAAGAGTAGGGGTTCTCTTGTTTTAAGAATCGTCTTATACAACTCTTCATTTTCTTTTAAGTTCTTTATTACCTTATGAATATATTTATCTAAGTCATCAATGGTCTTTATATCACTATCATCTATGGCAATTAGCTCTAATGTCTCGTCTTGTAGTTCCTTAGCAATATCATATATTGATTCATAATGCGTATAAAATGTTGACCTACTAATATCGGCTTTCTTTACTAGTTTCGTTACACTAATATTAGCTAAACTTCCGTCCTCCTTTAAACTTTCTACAAAAGCATTCCTTATTTTTTCTTTAGTCTTTATTGACGAACAATTTTTATTCTTTACCTTCATATTTTTCCCTCTAATCTTCTAAAATTATACCATGTCACTCGTTTAAAATGTCAACAACTGTCAAAATTTAGACACTATCTATAAATTTGTACTTTATTTTCTAAGTCTTCTAGCATATAATTGTTTGTGCAGCTAAAAAAGAGCTGGTAGAAAAGAGGGTTTTATGCGTAAGATAACAGATTTTATTATTGAAAAAAGAAATTACGTTTTAACAATATTTATTATTTTATCATTATTTTGTTTATATCTATCTACCAAAGTTAATATAAACTATGATTTAACCGAATACCTACCAAGTACTTCGGAAACTAGAATAGGTATGGACATTATGAACGAAGAGTTTGGTTCTCTTCCAACTAGTAGTCTTAATGTTATGTTTAAAGATTTATCTACTGAGGATAAGCTAAGTATCAAGGATGCTTTATCTAACATTGACGGGGTATCTTCTGTAAGTTATGACACCACTAATACCTATAATAAAGATAATTATACTTTATACCAAGTAAGTGTTTCCGGGGAAAGTGATTCTACTAACGCTGCCAATGTGTATAAAACTATTAAAAATGATTACAAAGATTATGAAGTCTACATGTCAGGGGACGTTGCTACAAGAAATGCTCCTGTCTTAAAAGTTTCGGTAATTGCCCTTGCTATATTCTGTGCTATGGTTATCCTTATTATTATGTGCGATAGTTACACCGAGCCATTCTTGTTTTTATTCGTAATCGGCCTTGCCGTTTTCCTAAACAAGGGTACTAATATTATGTTTAGTAGTGTTTCTAACATTACCGTATCTATTTGTGCTATCTTGCAAATGGCTTTATCTATGGACTATTCAATCATGTTAATGAACCGTTATAACCAGGAAAAAGAAGTAACCCCTGATAAAGAACAAGCTATGAAAAATGCTTTATTCCATTCTTTTAGTTCTATTTCGAGTAGTTCTATTACGACTATTGTTGGTTTACTTGCCTTAGTATTCATGAGTTTCACCATTGGCCGTGATTTAGGTATCGTTCTAGCTAAAGGGGTAATCTTCAGTTTAATCAGTATCTTCTTAGCCTTACCAGCACTTATCTTAATATTCGACGGGCTTATTACTAAGACCAAGAAGAAACATTTCTCACCTGATTTAACTTGGTTAGGTAACTTCAGTTTTGGTATTCGCCATATTGCAATTTTTCTATTTATTATTGTATTCGCTCTAAGTTATTTCTTAAAAGGTAATTTACAATATGAATTTACTTCCAACGAAGAAAATGAGGTTAATAAAGTATTCCAAAGTACTAACCAAATTGCTTTAATCTATCCTAGTAGTGAAGAAGACTTTGTTGCATCATACTGCCGTAGTCTAGAGGGTACTCCTAAAGTCGATCAAATCCTATGTTATGGCAACACCATTAACGAACCCTTAGAGTACGATAATCTAGTCAATAAATTTAGCGACCTAGGCCAAGATGTCGATGTTGAAGATTATATCTTAAAACTAGTATATTTTAATTACTATAATAATAAGGAAGTGACTTTAAGTTTTCATGACCTTATTACGTTCTTAGAAACTAATGTCTACAATAACCATGAGCTATCTAAGAAAATTACTCCCGAGTTAAAAGAAAACATCAATCGTTTGAAAAACTTTGCGACGACTAAAGAACTATCCCGTCTTCGTACCTCATCTGACCTAGCATCAATTCTCGGTGTTGACGAAACCCAAGTAAAACAACTATTAATTCTTTATAATTCGTCTAACCCAACTTCGAAGATAACTCTAACTAATCTTGCTAACTTTATTAATAAGAAAGTTCTAACTAATAATACTTATAAAAACTATCTAGGTAATGACCAAAAAGCTTTATTAAACCAAGCCAAGCCTTTCTTAGATAAGAAAAATATTACGACCAAGTATGACGCTAAGACTATTGCTAAGATGTTTGGTCTAAACGAAACCGATGTTTCAAGTCTCTTTATGTACTATGAATCTTTAAAAGATATTAATGAAACTATGACTATAGAAGAGTTCACTGACTTTACTCTTAACACTGTCTATCAAAACAAAAACTATAAATCGCTATTTGATAACGATACTCTAGCTAACTTAAAACTTCTAAGTATCTTAAGTAATAAAGAAGTAATTAATACTAAAATGGATATTCAAGGTTTATCGAAGATATTTAAACTAACTAACCAAGATATTGAAAGTATCTTAGAGTTAAAAGGTGTAACTGTTGGTGGTTATACCGTACCAGAATTAAAAGCGTTATTACTAAAATATAAAGATACTATCGAAGAACAAACCGGTCTTGATATTAACGAAATTCTTATCAAGTTAGACGAATATATTCAAAATAGCAATCTAACCGAAGAAGATATTATCAAAATTAAAGACTTAGCAAGTATCCTAGGTATCGAAGAAGAAAAAGTAGATAAAATAATCTCTATTATTCAAAATAAAGAAATGTTCTTAACTCCATACGAATTCGTTAACTTAGTTCTTGAAAATAAAGAAAACGCTATTCTAAGTAAGATATTAAATGACGATATCATTAACTACCTAGAACTTGCTCAAAATATCATGCAAAGTACTAACAATAACACTAAATACACTTACCAAGAACTATCTAAGTTAATAAATACTGACGAATCCTTGTTAAAACAAATCTATACTTTATATCATGTTATGAATACTACTACTAAACTAACTCCAAGCGAGTTTGCTAAGTTCTTATTAGCACATCAAAACGACACTATATTAAAAGACTCTCTAGATAAAGAATCACTATCTAAATTAGAACTAGTCAACAAAGTAATGGATTCTGTAATAAATAATACATCGTATACTTACCAAGAAATGGCTTCTTTAATTAATGTTTCAAGTACTGACTTAAAACTATTATACTCATTGTATGAAGTCAAAAATGGTAAGAACGTAACTGTGTCTCTAGATACTTTTATAAACTATATTTTAGAAAACGTTATTAACGACTCAAAATACTCTAGTATGTTTAATGAAGAAATTAAAACTAAGTTATCCGTTGTTAAACAAATAATTGGCGATACCAAGAATGGTACTAAGTATAATCTATCTAATATGTATAATATCATAACTAAATTATCTAACGATGTTGAATATAATACCTTAGACTTACTATTTATCTATTATGGTAGTGTCAATAATTATAATAAGAATTGGACTATGACTGTTGAAGAGTTTGTTAATTACTTAAATACCGATATCTTAAAAGATACTAAATTTAGTGAGTTCATTGATACTGATATGAAAAATAAAATTACTGATGCCAAAGGTACTATCACCGATGCTAAAGAACTTTTAGTAGGTAGCGATTATAACCGTGCGATATTTAATACGACTTTAGATAGTGAAGGAAAAGAAACTTATAGTTTCATTGAAAATGTTAAAAACGCTATGACTGATAAAAATGCTTATGTTATTGGAGACTCTCCAATGGCCTTAGAAATGAGCAAAACTTTCGATAACGAAATGAATCTAATAACTATTCTAACTATGATATTTATCTTTGTTGTTGTAGCATTCACTTTCAAATCAATTCTTATTCCTATAATTTTAGTCTTCTTAATTCAATGTGCTGTCTATATTACTATGGATACCTTAACATTCGCTGGTGGCTCTGTTTACTTCATTGCACTACTTATTGTTCAAAGTATCTTAATGGGTGCTACTATCGACTATGCTATTTTATATACTTCATATTATTTAGAAAGTAGAAAATCTATGGATATTAAAGAAGCTTTAATAAACTCTTATAATAAATCAATTCATACTATCTTAACAAGTGCTTCTATCCTTATTATTGTTACATTAATAGTAGGACACTTTGCATCAAGTATTGCCTCTATGATTTGTAAGACAATCTCTATTGGAACATTCTGTTCAATGTTATTAATGTTAATAATCTTACCAAGTATGTTAGCCTGTGCTGATAAGTTAATTATTAAGAATAAGAATTAGTTTAATCTAAAAATGATTTTTAATAATATTTTTGATTATTATTTAGTATAAAAAATGTTATAAATGAATATAATAAAACTACAATAGTATTGACAAATAAATTGGAATTTGATACTATTGTTATACCGAAGAGAAATCTTGTCAGGTCTACACGCAAGTGTTGAATGAAAATTTAATCGTATTTGTAAATACGACACCTTGTGTGGAAGCTGTCCTTTATGGACAGCTTTTTTGTCGCACTAAAAAAAGCTTTTTGGAAAAGCTATTATGGTAAAAATAATTTTACATCTAAATATTCTAATTTTTTTAACATTGTTAATTTATCTAAATCGGATAATATAATTCTTCTAGTTTCACCAGCTATAAAGTCTGAAGCTTGTATTGATATATGTCTATGTGATAAAACATACATTAAATCAATATTTAGTTTTGAAAAGAGAATTGGTTTATGCGTCATATTATATTCCAAATTCATCATTCCTACAGTTAGCTCTTTTTCAATATCTTTAACAAAATCTCTATTTGTATTAGTAGCTGTAGCTTGCTGATCTATTCTTATAATAAGTTTGATCGGTAAATTAGGATTAATTTTGCCATCTTTTATTAATCTATCTATTACTTTTTTTATAATAATTCTTTGAGCATAATCTCTGTATCTTCCACGAGATTCTTTATCATCCATGATTGGCTGATTAACTCTTTTATTATCAATAATAACAGCAAAACAAGTTTCCTTTTTTATTAAGTTCCAGATCCATCTTTTGTGTTGTGGCTTTATATTGGTATCCTTAATTTCTGGACAAATATGAGAACATCTTGATATATCTGATTGGCAATATTTACATTTTATTTCTTTTAAAATGCTTTTATATTTACGTCCAAAAATTTCTTGATCTTTTTTGCTAGTAAATACAATCCCACCATATATACAGCATTTTTCATTAGAATGCAAAACTCCAGAGTCATCCATATTTATATAAATTTCCTGACAGTTATCTTCCATTTTTTCACCTACTTTCTGTAATTTCAAAAAATATTATATCACATAATGGTGAAAAAATATATTTAATAATAGTAAACAGTAAAAAAATAATTATTGGGAAAATATGTCTAAGTATGATAATATATATATGGAGGTAATAAGAATGATTTTAGAAAAATATCAAGATACATATACTAAATTTATAACTAAGTATGAAGAAATCCATGTTAATCCCTGGCACAATATAACCAAAGAAAAACTCAATGAAATCTATCAAGAACTAATCACAACTATGGATATAAACGATAAATACACGTTTATATACTTCATGAATTACATTATAAAAAGACTAAGTGGCACAAGTGATGCCCACACCAAACTTTGCATAAACTTACCATATTATTTTCTGCCATTATATTTTAGAATAATAGAAAATGAAGTTATAACCATGTACCCAAGTAGTTTAAAAAACGGACTTTTAGAAAGTATTAACAATATTCCTATTAAAGTTATTTTAAAAGAATTAGATGATGTAATAACCTACGGGACCGAAGGTAAGAAAGAATATGAATTAGAAAAATCTTTATTTAACAGTGCTATTTTATATGGCTTACCTTCATTAAGAAATAGCAATCAACTAACATTTATAATTAACCTAAATAATCAAAAAATAACAAAAACATTTATCAAAGAAGAAAAAATACCAGACCAAGAAAAATTTGATTTTTATAATTATTCTTTTAAAGATAATGCTTCCTATAGAATAATTGATAAATGCCTAGTTTATAATCATAAATCCGTCCAACAGTTTTTTGAAAATGATATAAAGAATTCTATCTTAGAACTAGAACAACTAGATTTAACTCAAATAGACAAATTTATTATCGACTTACGAGGAAACTTTGGTGGTAATGCTAGCTTAAATAGGTATTTAATCGACTTTCTAAAAAGACATAATGATAAAAAACTATATGTTCTTACTGATTATCGCATCTTTTCTGGTGGTAGATATGCCTTAATTGACTTAATAAAATTAGGTGCCATAACAATTGGCGACGAAATTTCAACCCCAATTAACTGCTATGGCAATTCCCATCATGAATTAATAAATAAGTATTGGCAATTTAGTATTTCTAACTCTTATTTAGACCCATTAAATAATATTGATATTAAATCTAAAGAGCAATTTAATAAACTAACTTCTCTTGAATATAAACCAATTATTTTTAAACCGTATATCTATATTCCCAAAACATTAGAATCATTTATAAATGATACTGACATCGTACTTGATACAGCACTAAGCCAAGAAATAACTAGCTTATTAAAATAATTAGCATAATAAAAAACTATTTAAAAAAAAGAGCAATATGATATAATGAACATGCGAGTGAAATGGAGGAATAAAAAATGATAAAAGGAAAACCATTCGTAAAATGGGCTGGCGGCAAAAGACAAATTGTTGATAAACTATTAATGTATGCCCCAGATGAATTTAATACTTACTATGAACCTTTTGTTGGTGGAGGTGCTTTACTATTTGAACTATCTCCCAAAAAAGCCGTAATAAATGACTCTAATAAAGAACTAATAAATGTTTATAACGTTTTACGTAATGAAGAAAAATTTAAGAAAATGTGCAGTATTTTAAATACTTACGAAAAAAATAACAGTGAAGAATTCTATTATGAATTAAGAAATAAAGATCGTAATAAATCATCATTTGATAGACTATCTGACTATAAAAGAGCTGGAAGAACTATTTATTTAAATAAAGCATGTTTTAATGGATTATATAGAGTAAACAGTAAAAACGAATTTAATGTTCCATTTGGTAAAAAAACTAAGGTAAATACTTATGATATAGGAAATTTAATAACAGTCAGTAATTATCTAACCATGAATGATATTAAAATATTAAATGTTGATTTTGAAGACTCTGTAAAAGATGCTCAAAAAGGTGATTTTATATACTTTGATCCTCCATATGATTCTGAAACATCAATATTTAATAGTTACACTGAAGATGGTTTTGGTAAAGAAGAACAAAGAAGACTAGCTAAAGTATATAAAGAACTATCTAATAAGGGCTGTTATGTAATGCTTTCAAATAATAATACAACATTAATTAAAGAATTGTATAAAGACTTTAATATTCATATAATTGAAGCTAAAAGAAGTATAAATTCTAATGGTAAAAAAAGAGGAAAAGTTGAAGAAGTTATTATAACCAATTATAAAAACGATAAAGAATTAGAATAATAAAGAAAATACGTTGTTATAATGTACTTAGAAAGGAATAAACAATGAAAACAATTGGCATTATTTTTGCTATGCAAGAAGAATTAATTGAGTTAAAAAAATATCTCCATATAAATAATGAAAAGAAGATCTATGATCTTACATTTTATGAAGCTACTTTAAATAACCAAAATATCATTTTAACTGAAAGTGGTATTGGTAAAACTAATGCGGCTAGAACTACCCAAATTCTAATTGATTATTATAAACCAGAAGCTATATTCAATATCGGTGTTGCTGGTGGTATTGCTAAAAATCTCAAAGTAGGTGATGTTATAATATCAACCTCTTTAGTTCAACATGATTTTGATATAACTGCTTTCAACCACCCCAAAGGTTATATTCCTAATATTGGTAATAATATTCCTATAGATAATAAGCTTTTAAATACTACTAAAACCATTCTTGATACTAACAACATATCTTACAAAGAAGGCCTAATCGCCTCAGGTGATATCTTCTGTACAAAAGAATCTATGGCTACCAAAATAAATACCCAATTTAACGCTTTATGCGTTGAAATGGAAGGCGCCTCAATTGCCCAAACGGCCTATCTATCAAAAACACCATGCCTTGTAATAAGAAGTATCTCCGACTGTCCAGATAATAATAATAAAGTAACCTATGAAGAATTCTTAGAAACTTCTTCTAATAAAGTTGCCCAAATCATGTATGCCATCCTTACAAATCAATAAAAAAAGCCAATTTTAACCTTGATTTTTCGTAAATACATGTAAAATATTGTTAAAAACAATAATTTTTTAGACATCTTTTTGATATAATTTAGTAAGGACGTGAGGGTTTATGCAAATACTCATAAAAAATTTAAAAATTAACTATACTCAAATAGGTGAGGGCCAAGACATAATTATGCTTCATGGTTGGGGTCAAAACATTGAAATGATGTTACCTCTAGCTAAAAAACTAGAAAATAACTTTAAAATAACTATTCTTGATTTACCAGGTTTTGGCTATTCGGAAGAACCAAAAGAGCCTTTAGATATCTATGAATACGCAAGTATTATCGAAGATTTTGTCTCTACATTAGAAATCAAAAATCCTATTCTAATCGGTCATTCCTTCGGGGGCCGTATTGCCATAATCTATGCTTCGCGTAACGAGACCAAAAAGCTAGTCTTATTCGGTGCTCCTTGTATTAGAGAACGCAAAGTAAGTAAAAAAGAACAATTCTTAAAGAAACTAAAGAAAATTCCATTTACTAAGAACCTTGTTGAAATAGCCAAAAACTATATTGGCTCAACAGACTATAAAAATGCCACCCCTGTAATGCGTGAAATATTAGTCCGCACCATTAACGAAGACTTAAGCGAATGTGCCAAGAAAATTGCGGCTCCAACCTTACTTATCTGGGGGTCACTTGATACCGCCGCCCCAATTAGCGACGCTAGAAAACTAAACGACCTTTTAAAAGACAGCGGCCTAGTAGAAATACCCAATGCCACTCACTATGCATACTTAGAACAACTCAACTACGTAACTCAAATATTAGAAAAATTTTTGTAGGAGGAAATCATGTTACTATATATTATTACATTTTTAGTAATCTTTTATGCAGTTACTATTAAATCTAGAAAATCATTGCATATGTTACAACAAAATCTTTATAACGAAAACAATCGTTATCTAAAATGGTTAAGACACAATCTAAAAAGTGCCTTCTATCACTATGATATCATAGCCTTAATTCTTTTTATCATTGCAGGGCTTCTTCATAACTTCTTATCTGTTATCCTAATATTTCTAGCTCTTATCATTCTAATCTTTGATACCGAAGTTATTAAGTATTCCATTATGGTTGAAAAACATAAAAAACCCCTAGTTAAAACCGCTAGAGTAAGAAGGCAAATCTTAACATTATATATCTTAAACTTATTACCACTTCTTATCTACACTTTTAACCCTAACTTAAAATACATTCTAATTATTATTGCAGCTATATTGTTAGTACTAAACTACTTAGTAGTATACTTAGTAAAAGTTATCAATACCCCAGTAGAAAAATACGTTTATCATTATTACTGGAATAAAGCTACTACTAAATTAGCATCCTTAACTAACTTAAGTGTTATAGGTATTACAGGATCTTATGGTAAAACTAGTAGTAAAAATATCTTAAATGAAATTTTAAGTGTTAACTTTATATCACATCCTACACCTAAAAACTTCAATACTGATGTAGGATTAATGAGTACCGTAAATAATGATCTAACTAAATTTGATGAAATCTTTATTGCTGAAATGGGAGCTTACCGTGTTGGACGTATTAAAAACGTTTGCAACTTAGTACATCCTAAATATGGTATTTTAACTACAATAGGTAAAGCTCACTTAGAAACATTTGGCTCACAAGAAAACATCATTAAAACTAAATTTGAATTAATTGAAAGCCTACCTAGTGATGGCATTGCCTTCCTAAATAAAGACGACCCATTACAAGTTAATTACGTTAAAAATAATCTAAAAAACAAAGTTAAAATCGTTTGGTATGCTGTCGATAATAAAGAAGCCTCTGTTTATGCTAAAAACATTAAATGTTCTAACACCGGCTCAACTTTTGATGTAGTATTCAAAAAAGAAGATAAAACCGTATCCTTTGAAACTAGACTACTAGGTCGTCATAATATATCTAACATCCTATCTGGTCTAGCAGTTGGCTATGAATTTGGCATTCCTATCGAAAAACTAGTTATGGCCGTTAAAAAAATAAAACCAATCGAACATCGTCTAGAACTAAAACGTCTTGGTCTAATGTATCAAATTGATGATGCTTATAATTCCAACCCAATTGGAGCTAAAGTAGCTCTTGAAGTTCTAGACATGATGCCTGGAACCAAAGTAGTCGTAACCCCAGGCATGGTCGAACTAGGTGGCGAAGAAGCCAAACTAAACTTTGAATTTGGAACAGAAATTGCCAGTGTTGCCGACTATGTCATATTAGTAGGAGAAAAGCAAACCAAACCAATCTATGAAGGTTTAATATCTAAAAAATATAAAAAAGATAATATCATAATAACAAACGATGTCAGGGAAGCATATACCATGGTTAATAACCTAAAAGAACCGAAAAAAGACATATATGCTTTATTTGAAAACGATTTACCTGATACATATAATGAGTAGGAGAGTAGAAAAAATGAAAATTAAATTAGGAGTAATATTTGGAGGACAAACAGTAGAACACGAAGTAAGTATCATATCTGCTGTACAAGCTATGAAAGCCATGGATAAAGATAAATATGAAATAATTCCAATCTATGTAACTAAAGATTTAGAATGGTATACCGGAGAAATATTAAAACAAATGGATACTTATACTGATATGGACTTATTAAAAAGATACACTACTAACGTAGTACTATATAATAAAAAAGGCCATTTCTATTTACAAAGTAAAGGTTTCTTTAAGAGAATAAAACAAGAAATTGATATTATGTTTCCAATAGTACATGGTACTAACATGGAAGATGGTGTCCTACAAGGATACTTACAAACTATAGGAGTTCCTTATGTAGGAAGTGATACTTATGCATCTTCTGTAGGTCAAGATAAAGTCTTACAAAAACTAGTCTATGAATCTAAAAATCTTCCTGTAGCGCCTTATACTTGGTTCTATGATGTTGATTATAATGAGAATACTGATAGTATCATTAAAGAATGTTCTAAGTTAAAATACCCCGTAATTGTTAAACCTGCAACTCTAGGTAGTTCTGTAGGTATTGAAGTAGCTAAAAACGAAATTGAATTAAGAAATGCCATCGAAGAAGCATGTAAATACGATAAGAAAATTCTTGTTGAACATGTTGTACCTAACTTAACTGAAGCTAATATCTCTGTTCTAGGTAACTATAAATTCCAAGAAGTATCTTTAATTGAAGAAGTAAATACTAGCCATGCTCTTCTAACTTATGAAGATAAATATATTGGTGGTGGTAAATCTTCTAAAACTCCTTCTAAAGGAATGGCATCTCTAGGACGTATTATTCCTGCACCTCTAGGAGATAAACTAACTAAAGAAATCGAAAATATCGCTATTACAGCCTTTAAAGCTATCGGTAACTCTGGTGTTGCTAGAATAGATTTCTTAATTGATAAAGAAGAAAAGAAAGCTTATATTAATGAAATTAATACTTGTCCAGGTTCATTGTCATTCTACCTATGGGAACCAAAGGGTAAGAAATATCGTGAATTACTAGACGAAATGATTAAAATTGGTATTAAAGATTACCAAGTTAGAACTAAAAAAGTACATAGCTTTGATTCTAATATCTTAGCTGGTTATAATGGTACTAAGGGTGCCAAGGGTTCTAAATTTGGTGGTTCTAAGTTTTAAGGTTAATGCTTTGCATTAGCTTTTTTCTTTAATTTTAAATTTTTATCTTCAAATACGTTTATAAGTTGCCGAAAATATTTTAATTATGCTATAATATTAAGCACATTTGTCAATGGGGAGGAAAAAAATTATGGAAAGGCAAAATGCATATAACTTTAAGTTTAATAAAGTTACAGAAGAAGATATTATTAAAGGTGCTATTCAAAGTGGAGTTGCAGTTTTTTTACATGGTCGTTCTAGTGAGGGAAAAAGTGCTAGAGTTAAACAAGTTGATCCAGATTGTGAAATTGTTTACCTTCGTAATGCTACACCAGAAAGTTTAAATGGTAAAAGTGTTTATAATCAAGCAACTGGTGAAATGATTGATGTAAAACCTACTTGGTTATTAAAATTGGAAGCAAGATGTGAGGCAGAGCCAAATAAAATTCATGTTGTTTTCTTTGATAAACTTACTAATGCACTTCATGCAATACAAGGTATGGCATTCAATATTATTTTTGATAGAGAGGTAAATGGTAAATGGAAATTACCAGATAATGCAAGAATTGCAGCTGCTGGTAATGATTTAAGTGATTCAGTTGTTGCCAATACTTTAGCAGAACCATTATTTAATAGATTTGCTCATGTTTATATTGAAACAACATTAGATTCTTGGTTAGAATGGGCAAAAACTCCAAAAAAATCTTATCAAAGACTTGATTATGTTAAAGAGTCAGAATATGAGTTACCAATACATCCTGCAATCTATGCTTTTATTTCATTAAAGCAACATTCTGGAGTAAATGTATTAAGAACAAAATATGATGGAATAAAACCTAATGCAGATCCAAGAAAATGGGAAATGGCATCAAAAATGCTTTATGCAACTAGAGAGCCAGAAATGATTCGTTCGTTAGTTGGTGAAGGTATAACAAAAGACTTTGTAAGTTTTTGTAATATTAACATTGTAAGTATTCAAGATGTTATAAATGGAAATTATAATTCAAGAGATTATGAAGGTGATGTTGCTAAAAAATATGCTACTGCATTAGCTCTATCACAAGTAGATGATGCCAATGTTGGTGTTGTTAGAGATTTTGTTAAAAAAATGGGATTAGAAGTATTAACTTTATTCGATGAATTCTGGTCTAAAGGTAATCCAGAACGAGCTGCAAAATTAGAAGATATTAGATCCATGGGATTAACTTGGAGAAAGAAATAATGAAAAAAATAGATTTGGAATCATTAAAAAAATTATTAATGTTAAATGAATATCCTATTCTAGTTGAAGATATCCCAAATGAATTATTTGAAAATTCTGTTATATTAAATAATGATTGTGATATATCTTTATTAAATGGTCATTATGAGGGTGTAAATTTTGTTGCACCAGATTGGTATGATATTTTAACTGAAAAATGTAAAGATGGTCGTGCATTGCTTATTATTAATGGTATTAACAATATTGATAAAGAAGAACAATTAAAATTTGTTGAGATTCTTAAATACAGAAAAATAAGCACATTCGACTTACCTAAAAATTGTTCTATAATTGTTACTGCTTATGATTTAGAAAATAAACCCATAGCAGAAGAAATATATAGTTTAGTTGCTAGTGTGTGAGGTGTTTATTAATGAGTGCAAATATTAATTCTATAAAAAGAAATTTAATTGATAGATACCCATTTTTTGGAAGTATTGTTGATAGTATGGACTATGTTGAAACAAAGAATTGTATAAGTTATAATGGTAGTCCAACAGCAGGTACTAATGGTAATACAATATATTATCATCCAGATTTTATCGAAAATCTTTCTGAAAGCCAAAGAACTTTTATATTTGCTCACGAAGTATGTCATGTTGCCTTTGATCATATTAATAGAGGAAAAGACAAAGATCAAGAGGTTTGGAATTATGCAACTGATTCAGTTATAAATGCTTTTTTAAAAAAAGATGGTTTAGAATTAGTTGATGGTGTTGTGGATATACAATGGGCTATTAGATATGATGCAGAAGAAATGTATAATAGACTTATGAAAAAGAAACAACGAGAACAAAAGAAAAATAATCAAAATAATAATGCCCAAAACAATAATCAAAAAGATGCTGGGCACGATACTCATAGTTTCTGGAGTGAAAAAAGTATTGATAAAGGTAAAGACGATGTAATTAAGGAAATGCAAAAGCAATTTTCAGAAATGGGAGAAAAAGAAACATTAAAAAAGAAAAATAGTAATGAAGTAAAAGAAATACTTAAAAAAATAAAAAAAGCATTAGAAGAAATGAAAAAAAGTCAAAAAGCATCTGATGAAAATGAAAAATTAGGTTTTGGAATTAGTGGTAAAGGTGCAGGAACAGATACCTTGGAGGAAAGTGTTAATTTTGATAATGTAGGTACTTCTTACCCAATAATCAATTGGCCTTTAGTATTAAAAAAGCCAATTGAAATTGTTGAATTAGATTGGTCATACCAAAATGCTTATTTAGAAGACGGTGTTGTATCAGCTAATTTAGAAGAGAGTTCGTATTTATTATCATACGAAACTGAGATAGTATTAGATACAAGTGGTTCTATTGATGATGGACTTTTAAGAAGTTTTTTAAGGGAGTGTAAAAACATTTTGAATTTTTCTAAAATAAAAGTTGGATGTTTTGATACTAAATTTTATGGTTTTACTGAAATAAAGAATATGAAAGATATAGATGAATTTACATTTGTAGGTCGTGGTGGAACTGATTTTGATGTTGCAGTTAATGCTTTTTCTAAAGAAGCAGATAATAAAATAATTTTTACTGATGGTGAAGCCTCTATGCCTTATAAAGAACTGGATGCTATTTGGGTTGTATTTGGGGATTCTAAAATAAGTCCAAAAGGTGGTAAAGTTATTTGTGTTGATAAAAATAAATTAATTAAGTTAAGTCAAGAACATGATTCTATGATGTTAACTAAAACTAAAGGAAGTGTTAGAAGATAATGAAAAAGACAAGTACTATTGTTAAAGAAAAAAATACCTATGAAATTGATGTGTTTATTAATAATACTGCTTATATAAAATCTGTTACTGGGAAAACAGGATTATTAAACATTAAGACAAATCAAATTATTGGTGATATGGACAATTATCATACTATTTATGATACTCATGGACAATTCTATTATCAAGAGAAAACAATTGAAAAATCAAGTGAAGAAAATAATTGGACTACAAGAAAAACAGTAAGAATTTTTGATGCTTTAAATGAAAGGATACTTGTTGATGGTTTTGAGGTTGTGAAAGAATTTAGTAGTCAATACGATCTTACTGCATTAAAGTCACCTATAGATGGAAAACTACATTTATTCGATAAATATGCATGTAGAAAACATACAAACATATTTGATATGCCATTGGATGATATAGAATATCTTTTTAGTGAATATAATGATACATACTTAGTTGTAACAGTTAATGGCAAAAAGGGTCTTTACTATCACAATTGCTATGATAAAACACTTAGTTTAATAACACCAATAGAATTTGATAATATTGAGAAACTTCATAATATTATTGTTTATACTAAAAATAATCAAAAATATTTTGAATGTACTGGTAGAGATGGTAAAAAAAGCAGTACTTTTGATGAAATTAAACTTGATGATAACAACAAAAATATTGCTTATTGTAAAAAAGGCAATCAGATTTATGTTTATAATACAGAAGCACAAGAATTATTACTTTCAACAGATGCAGATGAAATAAAGTATATGTATAAAAATGGTGATAGTTATAATGACTATCATGGAGACTTTTTCTTTGAAATAATGAAAAATGGAAAATATGGAGTTATTAGTTCTGAAATAAATAATGAAATTCGTAAGGCAGGAACTGGAGCTAAAGTATCTACACTATTGCCACCAAAGTATGATGAAATTGAAATAGCTCGAGGTGGATTATATTTAAAAAAAGATGGAAAAATTGGTTTATTCATTGGTGGTTCATATCATAATCAAGTTATAGAACCTAAATATGATGATATAGATTTTTTAGGATATAATTATTTTGCTCTATATAGTAATGGACTTTGTGATATTGGCAAAGCATCTTCATATAATCCATTTAAACCAAATATTACTAATTGTAAAATAGTAGAAGATTTTGATAATGCCTTAACTTATAAAAAAAATGGGAAATGTGGTTTATTATTTGCAGATGGTAGACATGATGAAATTATTCCACCAGAATATGATAGTATTAGCAATGTAGCAAAATATTATTTTATACTTAGTCAAAATAACAAAAAGGGATTAATGCATTTAGGTAAAATCATAATTCCCGTTGAGTATGATGAAATTAGTGTTGGTGGTCAATATGGAAAATATAGCAGTTTAAAAGACTCTGAAGTATTATACTTTTCTTTAAAAAATGGCAAAAAACATGAACTGGCTAAATTGCATAATTGGCAGTATGTTGATACAGATGTCGAATTTGTAAGTAATCATACATTTGATACTATTGATTTCTTTCGTGATGTTATGGTATGTAAAGATCAAGTACATTCATACATTTATGATTATAATGAAAAATTGTTAAAATCATTACCAGCTAGCACATCAATAACTGCATATGAAAGACCATATGAAGATGATTATGATGAAAAGCGTGGATATAGAAAATATTTCTATTGTATAGACGGTGTGTACTATTATTATAAAGATGGTAAATTTGAAGAAGTTTATACTGAAAATAATGATTTATATTCAACTATATATGAAACAGATACAGAGTCATTTGAAGTTAGAAGTTACAATAAAGATGAACATGATTCATTTTGCTCTACTATTGATTCTCAAAAAGATGCAGAAGCAGAAAAATCTTTAATTGAAATGTCAGAAAAAGGAATCTCAAGAAAAGATTACCCTACATTGGTATTAAGAAGAGTAAGTAAACAAAAAAATTAAAAATAACCTAGTAAGAAAAAATACTAGGTTCAGGCTGTTGACAAAGTCAATTTTTCAAATCGGCTTTGTCACAGCCTTTTATATTTTTCACACTAAAGTATAAAAAAGAGCATTTTTTAGGGATTATGTACCTAATATTTGCTTTTTTTAGACAATTTAACTCGCTTTGATTTATTAAAAAATCAATTTTTTTCAAAATAGGTAGTTTGTCAACACTCTGAGCTAATGCTTACATAGCATTGGCTTTTTCCATACCCACTAGCCCAAACCCCATAAATATGATAAAATATATTAACAGGAGTTACTTATGAATAGAGAAGAAATAAAAAATAATATGAACAAAGATAAAAATCTAAGTAGTTATGCATGTAAAAACAACGAGGCCCTTAGATTTAAACCTGAAGTCGAAGACATTCGCCCACCATTTTTCCATGATGCCGATAGAATTATTTACTCTCTAGCGTACACTAGATACATCAATAAAACCCAAGTATATAGTAATGTTAAAAATGACAATATAACTAGACGTATTATCCATGTTCAAATGGTTAGTAAAGTTGCCAGAACCATTGGCCGTGCCCTAAACTTAAATGAAGACTTAATCGAAGCTGCTGCCCTTGGTCATGACTTAGGACATGTTCCATTTGGTCATGCTGGAGAAGCCATACTAAATCGCATTAGCCAAGAAGTAGGAGAGGGTTACTTTAATCATAACGTTCAAAGTGTTAGAAATCTTATGTTTATTGACCACCAAGGCCATGGTGATAATCTAACCCTTCAAGTTCTAGATGCTATAATGTGTCATAATGGCGAACTAGAACTAGAATGTTATAAACCTAAAAACAAAACTAAAGAAGACTTTATGACGGAGTATAATAATACTTACAAAATACCATGTTTTAACACTACTTTAACACCAATGACCTTAGAAGGTTGTGTTGTAAGAATAAGCGACATAATTGCCTACCTAGGCCGCGATATCGAAGACGCCCTAAGACTACATAAACTATCTCGTAGCGATATTCCAAAAGATATTATAGACATCCTAGGACCCGATAATAGAAACATCATAAACCACTTTGTTCTAGATATAATCGAAAACAGCTACAACAAACCATACATAGCCATGAGTAAAAAAACATTCGAGGCCTTAAAAAAACTCAAAAAATTCAACTACGAATATATCTACAACAAAGCTAACACTCAAGAACAACTAGCAACATGGGATCACATGTTTCGTACCATTTTTAACTACTACTTAAAAAACTTAGAAACCAAAAACCAAGAAAGCCACCTCTACATCTACTTCTATAAATATATGTGTGAAGAATATAAAAATAACACATCCAATAGTAGAGTAGTAATAGACTATATAGCTGGCATGACCGACGAATTCTTGTTAAGAGAATATCAAGAAATAGAAAATAACTTGACTAAACATTACTAATTTTAGATAATAAAGAAGTGAGGTACCTTATATGAAAAAAAAGAAAGAAATAAAAAATTTAGCCCTAACGGAAGAAGAAATTGCTACTAACCATATCGTTAAATCGAATAAAACATACTTAATTGTCTTTGGCATTTTCTCTTTAACTATAATTTTACTTTTAGTGGGAAGTCTTTTTAGAACTAATATAACCCCAGATTACCCTCTAGTATTTAGAGACGCCAATAATAAACTAATGGTTATAACTAAAAGTGGGTCGGGTAAAAAAGATATTACTACTATAACTGATGCCAACATTGTCTATGCTAATAAAGATATTAGATACTTACTTTATAGCCACAACAATGCTTTATTCTTACTAGATACTACCAGTGGTGGCGAAGGCAAAAAACTTGCTGAAGACATCACCAAATATGGTTTTAGCAGCGACGATAAAACTGTTTACTACATTACCAAAAGTAATGAACTTCATATTTATAATCGTAAAAACAATGCCGACTATCTTATTGATAGCAAAACCGCTGACTGCTTAGACGTTGTGGGGAACTATGTCATTTATGATAAAAATTCTAACCTTATATTAAAAAATTACAACATTGGTTCAACTGAGATTATCTCTAAATCTTATAAAGACATTAAGCTAAGTAAAGACGAAAAAGCAATGCTATATTCTGTTGCTAACGAAGATAATACTTATAATTACTATCTTTATACCTTTGCAGACTCGAATAACGAAAAAGTTCTAACTAACATCAGTGAAATGCTATCTTATAATACTAACTTTACTAAATTTATCTATACTATTAAAAACAAAGACAGCTACAACATCTATAACAATTTAACCGATACACTAGCTGATAGTGATAAAAAATTTGTAACGCATACTGAAGAAGACGTAAAAAACGGCACTATAACTAAAGAAGAACTTTTAAAAAACAAAGAAGCAGCCGCCTTAGTTAGTGAACGTAACAAGATGCGTGAATACGCTAAAAACTATGTAATTAATGGGTATGACTTATACTATCAAAATAAAGAAACTATGACTCTTCTTGCTAGTGGCATTAACAAAGTATACTATGATGATATCGATACTAAAAAAATTGTTTATACCAAAAACACTTGGGATAAAACTCTAGATTTATCTAACTATACCAAGTTCGAAGAATTTAAAACTACCCTTGATAATGGTACTAAAAATGGTCTTTACTACACTGAATATACTAATAAACCTTCTTTAATAAGTGAAAACCTAAGTAATAACATCAATGTTTACTATGGAGAAGAAGACGCTATCTACTATACTGAAAACAAAGCCTTATATTATAGTAAAATAACTAATAAAAATGCCGTTAAAGCAAGCCTAATCGAAGACAACCTTGAACTAGATACTCTATTTACAGATTATGCCAACGGCCTAGTTTACCTAACCAATGCCACTGACAACAACTCCCTAAAATATATCTATAACGGAAAATACCATATTATAAATGAACAAGTATATAGTAAATTTATCCAAGTATCTGAATCTCAAGAATTTATTTATTATATTAAAAACTACAAAGATAATATGGGAACCTTAATGCTATATAACGGTATTAGAAATAGCAAAGTAGCTGACAATGTAAGTAGTTTAATGTACATCAATGACGACTTAATCTATCTAACAACTAATTACGATGCCAAAACTGAAACTTGCGATCTATATCGTCTAAATGGTAACAAACTAACCCTAATTCACGAAAACATCTTAGAGTGGTTCTCACCAGTAATAACTAAACAAAAAGAAAATAAATCTTAAAAAAGTTCACTATTGGACTTTTTTCTTCATATTTAATAAAATTTATACCATAATATAAAAGGAGGACTTTATGATATACAAAAAATATAAAAACGAAAACTATAATCTATATACCATTAAAACCGATAAATTTAAAAGCTGCCTTATGGAAGTTGTTTTCTCTAAACCCTTAGATAAATCTAAAGTAACAATAGATAACTTTCTTGTTGAAAACCTAGGGTACACTTGTAAAAAATACCCTAAACGTAAGAACATGGTTGAAAAACTAGAAGACTTATACGCTGCTAGCTGTTATTCCGTAACCACTAAAGTAGGAAATGTCTTATTTTCTAACTTTATCTTAGAGTTTCTAGATCCTAAATATTGTGATAAAAACTATCTTAAAGATGTACTAGAACTACCTTTTGAAATGATTTTTAACCCTAATATAACTAACAACGAATTTGATATCAAAACTTTTAATATCATAAAAAATCGTATTCGTGCCAGTATCTCTTCCTTAAAAGAAAACGTCACTAGGTACGCCATCCAAGAAAGCCTTAAAGCTATGGATAAAGATAGTCCAAGTAGCATTAATTCTATCGGTTACTTAAAAGATTTAGAAGAAATAGATCCTGAAACTCTAGCTGAGTACTACAATGAATTTCTTAAAACCTGTACCTGTGATATTTATGTAATCGGTAATTTAGATATGGAAGAAGTAAACATGCTTATCAATAAATACTATCGTAATCGTTATCTAAGTACTGATAAACTTAATTATTTCGTTGATAACAAACCAGTACGCAAAGTAAAAGAACAAATTGAGACAGGTTCATATACCCAGTCAACCTTAATTCAAATCTACAACACCAATACTTTTACCGAAAGAGAGTACAACTACGTTATCCATGTCTTTAACTACATTTTTGGTAATGGCTCCCTAACAACTAAGTTAAATAAATACTTACGTGAAGAAAATGGCATGTGTTATAGTACCTACAGCATGTATCAAAAACTAGATGGCCTTTTCCTTATTTATGTAGGAACCCAAAGTAAGTACAAAGATAAATGTAGTAAACTAATTGCCAAAGCCTTAAAAGAAATGGTTAAGGGTGAATTTACCGAAGAAGATATAGATTACGCTAAAAAAGCCTTACTATCTAGTGTTAAATCTAGTCAAGATACTCCAAGTGGTTTACTAGATAACTATGTCTTTAATTCTAAACTAGGTACACCATTACTAAAAGAACGCGCTAAAGAACTACAAACCATTACCAAAGAAGAAATTATAACGTTAGCTAAAAAAATTAAATTAAATACCATCTATATGTTAAAGGGGAACGAAAATGAAGAAAATTGAATTTAAAAAATTAGGTGAAACAATTTATTACGACGAATGCGAATGCGGGCTTCCTATCTATTTATGGGTTAACGAACGGGTTAGTAACTTCTATGCCACACTTTCGGTTAAATATGGCAGTATTGATACAAAGTTCAAAGTTAAGGATAAAGAATACACGGTTCCCAATGGCATTGCTCATTTTCTAGAACATGTTAAATTTAATGAATCAGCGGACACCACTGCTCATGATTACTTCAACAAACTAGGTGCATCAATCAATGCCTTTACAACATTCGAATATACATCCTACGAGGTCTATGGTACAGAGAACTTAAAAGAAGATGTTACTCACTTACTAGATTATGTTTATACCCCTTATTTTACGGATAAAACCATTGCCAAAGAAAAAGACATAATTATTGAAGAAGTAAAAATGGGTGCCAATCGCCCAACTCAACAACTATATTACCAAATGAATAATAACTTATTTCACCAAGATAATCATCGCTTCCTTGTAACTGGTACCGAAGAAGATGTTAAAAGTATCACTACCAACGACATTAAACTAGTTTATAACACTTTCTATCATCCAAAGAATATGTTCTTAGTCATAACTGGTAACTTTAACCCTTATGAAATAGTAAGCCTCGTTAAAGAAACTATGCGTAAGAAAAACATTCCTAAGTACTTAAATCCAATTAAAATATATGCTAAAGAAGAAGAAAGTGTTGTTAATAAAGAACAAGATATCACTGGTAATGTTGCTATTCCTAAAATAAGAATATCTTATAAAATACCTAAAAAAAGATTTAAAAAATATAGCGACTTAGATACTTTAACATACTTAAGATTACTTCTTAATGCTAACTTTGGTGCCACAAGCGATCTAAGAGCAGATCTCTTAGAAAAAGAATTAATTACTAAACTAGGTACTGAATCATATATCGTTGGTGATTACGTAATAGTATCTTTAGTCTGTGAAACTAAGTACCCTCATGAGTTAGAAAAAATCCTAATTAACGCTATGAATAATTTAAGTATCACAAAAACAAGATTATTAAGGCGTGCTAAATGTAACTATGCCGAAGGCATCTATGGCTTCGATGATATAGAATATGTTAATACCATGGTTCAAGACTTTATTATTCACTTTAATGGCATTGATAATGAATACTTTGAAAGAATTAAAAACTTAAATATTGATATTGCTAGAGATATCTTAAAATCTCTTAAATTAGATAATTATAGTGTTTTAACTATGGAGCCTGAAGAGTAGGGCTTCTTTTTTTGCTACAAAAAAACTTAGTATTTCTACTAAGTTCTAAGTTACTATCTATTATAGTATTCAACGATTAATGATTCGTTAATTTCTTGGTTAAGTTCACTTCTATCTGGATAACGAAGGAAAGTACCAGTTAACTTATTCTTATCAAATTCAACAAAAGCTGGATAGTTTAAAGTAGCTTCAACAGCGGCCTTAATAGCAGCATGATTTAAACTTTGTTCTTTAACACTAATAACGTCTCCAGGTTTGCAAGTATATGAAGGAATATCAACCTTAACACCATTTACCATAATATGTCCATGATTAACAACTTGTCTAGCAGCACGACGTGTACTTGCCATACCCATACGATAAACAAGGTTATCAAGTCTACTTTCAAGTAAACGAAGTAAGTTTTCACCAGCAATACCTTTCATTTTACTAGCACGTTCAAAAGTTTTCTTAAATTGTTTTTCATTTAAACCATACATAAATCTAACTTTTTGTTTTTCTTGTAACTGAACACCATATTCACTTAATTTTCTTCTTCTATCAGTTCCATGAATACCAGGAGCATAAGGTCTTTTAGCTAAATCCTTACCATTTTCTAAAGTAGAGAAACCAAGTCTTCTAGATTTTTTGTATCTTGCACCAGTATATCTTGCCATAATAATTCTCCTTTCTTTGTATTTGCAAATAAAGGATTTTCCAATACCTCTAGAGGGAGTTTATCTTAGAACTTTCTCTAAGGCAGTCTTAGATACTAATTCACTAACTCGGGATAAACACATTCTAAAAATATATAGAAACTGCCAAATAATTGCATTATTAATCTACCATATTTCATGTTCTTTTGTCAAATGATTCTTACTAAAAATACAGTATTTTCATCTAAAAAGTTCATTTCAAACCAAAAATAAGCTATTTAAGACATAATTTGTGTTAAAGTGATTGACCAATGATAAAATTATAGATATAATTCTAATTAATAAATATTAATATTAATTTTAACAATAACTAACTAAAGGAGAATAATTAAAATGTTAGAAGAAAAAATTAAAAAGAGCCTAGACATAGAAGCTCAAAAAGTTTGTGCACAACTAGTTCACGAATATAATAAAAATAAAGAAAAAAAAGTTAATAAAAAGTTTGATGATATCGTAGCTTCCCGTATCGATAAATCATATCTAATCTTTAAAAATTACATCACCTCATCTGTAATTAAATCAATTCCTGACGGCTATTTTCTTGATCCTTCCAATACCTATATCTTCCTAGACCAAGTAAAATTCTTTACCATGTATGAAGAACTAACTAAAAAACATAACGAAGAACAAGATAGTAAGCATGCCACACTACTTGAAAGACTTCAAAACAATATTGCGAAAACCAGCGACATTGTTAAAGCCATTAACAAAACCCTTAAAGGAAAAAGTCTTAGTGAAGAAGAAATATTCGAGTTAATAGGGGAACTAGAATGTCAAAAAAAATAATCTCTTGCAGATTATTTTTTGTACATATAGACTCTCATTGGTAAATTTATGGCTTTATTTGCAGTTTTCTCACTAAATAAAAGCTCCACATCAATACCTAAAGATCTAGCTATAACATCAATATTACGACAAGTTAAGTTTGCATTACCACTCTCAATAACACTGATATAAGCCATTTTAAAATTAGTTATCTCTGAAAACTTCTCTTGCGTTAAACCTTTTTGATAACGGTACCATCTTGTATTTAAGCCAACTCTTTTCATTGCATCCATATTAACACCACCTAACATAATTGACCAAATAAATAATTTATTTATACTTATGATTATAATTATTTGATATCTTTAAATTAATACCAGTAAAATATATTAACATATAGAATAATAAAACTGTACAATTTATCCATAATATCAGCAATCTTTACATACCTACCATTATCATACCCAAATATTAAAAATTTAGTATATCCTTTCTTTACAAATTGTGATAAAATATTTTTAGACTAGGAGTGAAAATATGAGTAGTACGACCTTTATTTTAATTGGAATTACATACTATATTGTATCAATAATTATTATCATTGTAGTGTTAAATATAATAAATAAAAAAGATCGTACTAAGTATCTTAATTCCATAAATAACTTAGAAAGAGAAAAAAACTTAATCATATCCGCTGGTATTTTAACCGAACTTAACAAAGTAGAAAATCTAATTAATAATGATACCATGAAAGAAATGTATGACGATTGGCAAAAACGTTTTAAAAAGATCAAAGAAGAAGAAATTCCTAAGATAACAGACTCTCTAATAGAAATTCAAGACCTATTCGATCATAAAAAATATCATGACCTAAAATCTAAACTAGCCAAAACCGAACTTGATATCTACTATGTTAAAACTCAAAGTAATTACCTACTAAAAGAAGTCAAAGACATAACTTTAAGTGAAGATAAAAATAGAGAAATAATTACTAAGTTAAAAGCTAAATATCGTAGTATCATTACTAAATATAATAATAACAAAAATGAATATCAAGCTATTATGGCTCCTGTCGAACTCCAATTTGAAAATACCGACAAATTATTCAGTGCTTTCGAAGTTCATATGGAAAATAATGATTATCAAAGTGTTGATAAAATAATTAAAGCCCTAGACACTATTGTAGGAAACCTTGAACTAGTTATTGAAGAAGCACCTTCCATCATTTTAATGAGTACTAAACTTATTCCTAAACGTATGAAAGATGTTTATATCGAAGCTGAAAAGCTAAGAAAACAAGGCTACAACTTAGATTATTTAAATATAGAATATAACTGTGAAGAAGCTAATAAAAAAATAACTGATATCATGGAACGTTTAAATGTTTTAAATATCGAAGACTCTACCGTTGAACTTAAAACTATTATGGATTATTTTGACGGGTTATATCATGATTTTGATAAAGAAAAGATAGCTCGTAAAATATTTGAAGATTACATTCGTACTATCTTAGTTAAAACTAATAAATTTGAACGCATAAATAATGATTTAATAAGAAAAGCCAAAGACTTTAAATATAGTTATGACTTAAAAGACGAAGATTTTAAAATACTAGATGTCTTAAAAGAAGACTTAAAAGGTATCAAACATGACTATGATGAGATAATAACTGCTCATCGTAGTAAATCATTTGCGTACTCACGCCTTGCTAAAGAAATGGAAGAGTTAAACGTAAGATTATCTAAAGTCGAAGAAAAACTTGACTATGCCCTAAAGAACTTAGGCAGCCTAAAAGAAGACGAAGTCCGTGCTCGTGAACAATTAGACGAAATAAAAGAAATCTTAATTAAAGCTAAAAGTAAAATCAATAGTTACAAACTACCAGTGGTTCCCAAAAAATACTATGTTGAACTTGCCGAAGCCACTAACGCTATTAAAGAAATGATTAAAGAGTTAGAACGTCAACCAATATCTATTAAAACCCTAAATATAAGGGTAGATACAGCTCGTGACCTCGTTCTAAAACTTTATAATACCTCAAAAGAAATTGTTAAAACTTGCTATCTTGCTGAAATGAGTGTTGTCTATGGTAATAGATACCGTACAACCAGTTCCAAAGTCGATGCTGGCCTAACTAGAGCCGAAATGCTATTTGAAAAAGGTAACTTCAAAGCTTCTTTAGAAAATTCCATTAATGCCATTAGTACCATTGAACCTGACTTTTACCATGATTTATTAAGTACATTTGAAAAATAAAAGGAGATTATATGATATATTTAGATTATTCAGCCACAACCCCAGTTAGTTACGATGTTTTAGAGTCATACAACAAAGCAACTCGTGATTATATTGGTAATGCCAATTCCATCCATAGCCTAGGTGTTAAATCCAAAGCTCTTTTAAATAGTGCCACTAAACAAATAGCAGAACTTCTTAATATTAAAGAAAGTGAAGTCATATATACAAGTGGCGCTACTGAATCTAATAATATGGCTTTAATTGGTGCCATGTTACAATATAAAAATAGAGGTAACCACTTAATTGTTTCCAAGTTAGAACACCCATCAATCTACGCTATTTGTAACTACCTAGAAACTCTTGGTTTCCAAGTTAGTTATGTTAATAATGATACTGATGGTTTAATTGACTTTGAAGATTTAAAAAAGAAAATAAGACCTGAAACTATTTTAGTAAGTATCTGTGGTGTAAATAGTGAAACTGGTGTAAGACAACCCCTAAAAACGATTAGACAAATAATTAAGAAAGAAAACCCTAATACGATATTCCATAGTGATTTAACACAAGCCTTTGGCAAAGTTAGTATTAATTTATTTGATGTCGACATGGCATCTATGAGTGGCCATAAAATATTCGGCCCTAAAGGTATTGGCTTACTTTATAAAAATAGCAAAGTCTCTCTAATTCCCATTATCCATGGTAGTACAAGATACAATAATCTTCGCCCAGGAACACCACCACTTCCTTTAATTGTGGCTCTATCTAAAGCTATGCGCCTAGCCCTAAACGACTTAGACCGCAAAGAAGCCTTTGTTAAACGTCTAAATGATAAGATAGTTAATGATATTTCACATTATAAGGATATTAAAATCAATCAAACTAAGTATTCTATTCCTCATATTTTAAATATCAGTCTTATGAACATTAAACCGGAAAGCTTCGTCCATGCCATGGAAGAACACGAAGTATATATAAGTACTAATACAGCTTGTTCCAGTGGCGAACTATCAACATCCGTTATGGCTATCTATAATGATAAAGCCCGTGCCACAACAACCATCAGAATAAGCCTTTCAAGTATCACCACATTAGACGAGGTTAATAAATTCTTAACTTTCTTCCATGGTGAATATCAAAAATTTATCAAACTAAAAATGAAATAATAAGAAGTGTCAAAAACTTCTTTTATTATGATTAAAACCCAAAAAATATCCCATATTAAAAATAGAATATGATATAATGAATGGGACTAGTAGAAAGGAACTATTATGAAATTTTGTGAATTAACCGAAACTGAATTTGATACTTTTAGTAAAGAAGTATCTTGCAAAAACTTTTTTCAATCTCTAGAAACTTTAAAACGTTATAAAAATAATAAAGAAGAAGTCTACTTAGTAGGAGTTAAAGATAATGATAAAGTAGTTGCGGCATCTATCCTTGTTGCCTATAAAGAATCTAAATATTTTAACTATAAAACTTTTAATGCTTACAAAGGCTTTTTAATGGACTATTCTAATAATGAACTTCTTATATTTTTTACTAAAGAAATTAAAAAATTTATTAAGAGTAAGAAAGGCTTTAGATTATATGTTGATCCCTATATTGTTAGTGAACAAAGGGATACTGATGGTAAAGTAGTCGAAGGTGGCATAAATAATTTAAGTGTTAAAGAATCTCTTCTTACTTTAGGATATCACTATATTGGTGAATATACCCAAGTAAAATGGAACTACTGCTTAGATATAAAAGGTAAAACTAAAGAAGAACTATTTAAAACCTTCAAACCTAATACTAGAAATAATATCAATAAAACCCTAAATAAATATTTATTAAACGTTAGAAAACTAACACTAGAAGAACTTCCTTTATTTAAAAAAATAACTGAAGATACCTGTGCTAGACGTGGGTTTAAAGATAAAACTTTAAAGTATTATCAAGATATGTACAAGGCTTTTAAAGATAAAGTTGTTTTCTATATTTGTGAATTAGATTGTGATAAATATATTACTAACTTAGAAAAAGAAATTGAAAGTGCTAACGAACGCATTATAACCCTTAGTGATTCACCTTCTAATAAAAATCGCAAGTTATCCCTAGCACAAGAAGTTAAAAGTAATACTAAAAGAATTGAAGAAGCCAAAGCCATAAAAAAAGAGAAGGGCAACATTATTCCTTTATCGGCTGCAATGTTTATCCTTTGGGGGGATGAAGTAGTATATCTTTTCAGTGGCTCTTATGATGAATATATGAGTTTCTGTGGCCAATATCGCTTACAATGGGAAATCATTAGTTATGCTTGCGATAATCACTATTCAAGATATAACTTCTATGGTATTAAAGATTTATTTAATCCTCAAGGTAAAGATTATGGTGTTTATGAGTTTAAGAAGGGCTTTAATGGTTATGTTGAAGAACTTTTAGGGGCGTTTGTTATTCCAACTAATTTACTAGGTAAAATTATCTATCTAATTAAGAAGTAAAAATTATATTTTAGAAGAATGTACTTTCTTCTTTTTTTATTGCCAATTTTGTTTGTTTTATGTCAAATTTATGTCAAATTTTGACATTTTTGAAAAAACTTTGCCAAAAATGCAAAGAAAAAAAAGAAAATTGGCCCTTTTCCGGTAATAAAGAGTAGTGGAGGGATAGAATTTTCCCCTCTTAGAAAAATCGGAGGTTTTGATGAAAAAACTAGCAAAAAATCTATGGAGAAGGGTGGTGATAAAATGATCGACAGTATAATAAACGAGACTAAAGTTGTGCCGAGAAATATTGTAGAATACAAAAAAATCAATCCAGATTATCAAATTCCACTGATTTATGACCGCCCTTTTAAAGCTGTTTGTAAAACATATAAAGAATTCATTAATAAAATTCTAATCGAATTACTTGATATTAATCCCAAAAGCATTGAAGCATCTTATTTTGTTGATGCCGAATTACCCCTTGAGCAACACAGCAGTAAGAAAATGATAACAGATTTATTATTACATGTTGACGATAATTTTCTTATTGATGTCGAAGCTTATTCAAGTTTCTCTGCTGGTAATGTTATTAAAGGTACTAACTATGCTTTTCGTATTGTTATAAGTGAAGAAGTTGATGGCAAAAATTATAAGAAATTAAGACTTATTCAAGTGAACTTTATTCGTGGTAAATATGATGCTGATTGCAATTATCTTACGGAAGGCTTTGCCATGAGAAGCAACCGAACTAATAAAGTAATGAAATATACGCCTGAATTTGTTTTTGTATATCTTGAAAATGTCGAAGAAATTGCTTATAATGAAACTAGGAATTGGTTATATAGAGCCTTAAAAATGTTAGTTAGTAGTAGTATTAAGGAAACTAAAATGCTAGCAGGTGATGATCCAATACTTAGTAAGGTGGCTTTCTTTATGAAAAATTATTCAAATCAATATAGTAATTTAATGTATATTAACGAGCAAGAAGAACAAGAAAAAGTATATAATACTGACATGGCTTTAGCTGCCGAGACTGGTGAGAATAAAGGTCGTCTTGAAGGCCGTCTTGAAGGTCGTCTTGAAGAAAAAAAAGCAATTGTTAAAAATTCTTTAGAGAATAATCTTGATATTGAAACAATAGCTAAGATTACTAACTTATCTATAGAAGAAGTTCAAAAGATTAAAGAAACTTTAGAAAGATAACAACAAAGATTCTACTTGAAAAAAGTAGAATTTTTTCTCCTAAACCTTAAGAAACTTAAAAACTTACCTAGAGTGAAGAAAAAGTAAAATATTGGTAAAATATTAGTCAACTTTCTAATTGAAAAGTAGAAAAAAATTTAGTATAATTATCTATAAGGTAGGGAGGATACTTATGCGTAAGATAATGGCTAGTTTAGATATTGGCGCAAATGCCTTAAAGTTAGTAGTAGCAGAAACAGTAGGAGAAAAGCTAAATATTTTAGGCGTAAGTACGATTCCTAATAACACAATTAAAAAAGGTAAAATAATTAATAAAGAAGAATTAGCAAACAAATTAAAAGAACTATTTAAAGATATTAACGATAGACTAGGTTTTGAAGTTACTAAAACCCTAGTAATTGTACCTTCCAGTAGTGCTGAATTCACTCTAGGTACAGGAAGAATCGATGTAAAATCAGAAGATGGCATCATAACTGCCGAAGATATCGTATCCGCTGTTAAAAAAAGTGCTTACCATGTCGTTCAAGATAACATGGAACTAGTTACCATCATGCCAATCAACTATACCCTAGAAGATGGTACCAAAGTATTAGACCCTAAAAACTTAATCAGTAAAACTCTTGAAGTAAAAACAGTCATAATAAGTGCTTTAAAAAGTGAAGTCTATGACTACCTAGAATGCTTAGAAAAAATAAATGTTGATGTTGTTGATATAGCATTCGCTTCTATAGGCGATTACTTTCAATTTAGAAATAAAGAATTTGATAAACAAGTTGGAGCCATCATAAACATTGGTGAACAAACCACCTGTGTATCAATAATCAATAAAGGTGTCCTAACTAATACCTCCACAACCTACCTAGGAGGTTCTAACGTAACTAACGATATTGCTTACATCTATAAAATAGATAAAGAAAAAGCTAAAGACATCAAAGAAGAATTTGCCTTAGCCCATAAACGAATGGCAATATCTGCTGAAACCATTAATATCAAAAATAAAGAAGAAAAAAACATCAGTATAAATCAATACGAAGTAAGTGAAGTAGTTGAATCCCGACTAAAAGAAATACTTAACTTAGCAAAAAAGCAAATAAACATCTTAACAAAAAAAGAAATTAGTTATATAATACTTACAGGTGGAGTAACAGAGACTAAAGATTTTAACTTAGTAGCCGAAAGTATTTTTGGTAAAAATGTTACTCTTGGTAATATTCATGAACTAGGCGTTAGAAATAATATATATTCTAGTGTAGTGGGACTAATAAAATGGTATGATTATAATCAAAAGTTAAAAAATAGAGAATATTCATTATTAAATATAAAAGAACAAGAAGAATTTAGCAAATTATCCAATGGGGAAGAACTATCAAGTAATGGAGTAATTGGAAAAGTATTCGGCTATTTCTTTGATTAAATAAGGAGAGATAATATGTACGAAGCAAAAGTAGATCAAATAGCAAAAATTAAAGTAATTGGTGTTGGTGGCGGTGGATGCAATGCCGTTAATAGAATGATTGAATCAGGAGTTATTGGGGTTGAATTTATTGTTGCTAATACAGATTTACAAGTATTAAATGTTAGTAAAGCAGAAACTAAATTACAAATAGGTAAAACTTTAACTGAAGGTTTAGGGGCTGGTGCCAATCCTGAAATTGGTAGAGAAGCGGCTCAAGAAAGTAAGAAAGATATCGAAGAAGCCTTACAAGGTGCTGATATGGTCTTTGTTACTTGTGGTATGGGTGGTGGAACCGGTACTGGTGCTGCTCCAATCGTTGCTGAAATTGCTCAAGAACTAGGGGCACTAACGGTAGGCATCGTTACTAAACCTTTCAAATTTGAAGGTAAGAAGAGAATGGAACAAGCCGAAGTAGGTATTGATGAATTAAGAAAACATGTTGATACCATAATCGTTATTCCAAATGATAGATTAAGAGATATAATCGATAGAACAACTCCTATGATTGAAGCCTTCAAAGAAGTAGATAATGTTTTAAGAAGAGGTGTTCAATCAATATCAGACCTAATTGCAGTATCTGGTCTTGTTAACTTAGACTTTGCCGATGTTAAAGCAATTATGGCTAAACGTGGCAATGCTATTATTGGTATTGGTATTGGTGTTGGTGAAAATAGAGCCATTGAAGCGGCTAAACAAGCTGTAGCAAGTCCACTACTTGAAACCACAATTGATGGTGCTACTGATGCCATTATTAATATTACTGGTGGTAACTCGTTAACTTTATTTGAAGCTGAAGATGCTGCTGAGGTCGTAAGAGGAGCAGCTAAGACTGATATCAATACTATATTTGGTGCTGTTATTAATGAAAACTTAAATGATGAAGTTATTGTTACTGTAATTGCTACAGGATTTGATGACAATAATCAAGCTTTTGATGATGACTATCCAAGTATGAGTAGTTATAATACTAAGAATGATGAAGATGATGATGGTGACATCGATATTCCTCCATTCTTAAGAAGTAGAGATGATTTTTAGAAGCCTTATGGGTTTCTTTTTTTAATATTCATATCGACTATTAGTGTAATGGATGCTATATATTATATGTAAATGTTAATCGCCTCCGAGTGGTGCGAGTAATAAATGAGCTCGGTTGCAAATGTAATATATTATAGATAATTGTTTCCGTTCAGTTCCGTTCACTTAGTTTTAAAATAGAAGAGATTAATATATTTAAACTATCTTAAATAAAAGATGGTTAAACTTTATCTAGCTAGATAGAGTTTTAAAAAAAACTATATTTCTATAGCTTATTTGATATAAATAAATTACATTAAGAATCTTTATTATTAACTATACTTTTAGGATATGGTCTCCTTTGATCCGTAAGGTATAATAAATAATCTATTGATACATTATAAAATTGTGCTAACTTTGCAAGTTTGTCAACCGGCATTAATCTAAGTCCGGTTTCGTATCTAGAATACTGAACTTGGCTAATACTTAATACACTGGCAACATCTTTTTGCAACAAATCTCTATCTTCTCGAATTTCCTTTAGTCTATCTAGGTTCATAACAGATACTCCACTTCATTAATTATTTTACCCAGTTAGATTTTTTTATACGCTTATTTAATACCAAATGGTTATATAAATTATATCCGTTTAGTTATGGGTGAACACTTGAAAAATTGAATAAAGGCTTAATTATACTAGCATATATAGAAATGACATGAATACATAGTTTTTTTAGAATGAAAATTATAGTATAATATAATTGAGGTACTAAGATATGGATAATAAAGAAATGATTGAAATATTAATAAAAAAATTAGAAGAAAAAGAGCAGGGTATTGAATCCAACCTAAATACTTATAATAATCTTTTAAATGAACTAACTGATGCTTATGATTCTCTAGAAGAAATAGATATAAATGATTATGAAGAAACTTATAATATACTTAGAAAAATAGCTGATAAATATCATATAAATTATTTTCCTAGTGAAATTACATCCAACTATATTACAAGTGTCAAAAATGATATTAATAATCGTATATATCGTGTTAAATTAACTATTAAAAAAGTTAGATATCAAAGTATCGATGTAAAATCCCTAAGAAGATTATTTAACTTAGAAACTATTTTAAATGCCCCAATTGATTCTACTGCTAAATCTAATCTTTTAACTAAAGTAGTCTATAGTATCAAAGATTTCCAACTACAAAATGAACTTCTAAAACAAATTATGTTTAGTAACTATAATGTTTCTAAACAAAAAATAAATAGCATGAAGAAAAAAGAATCTACCAAGAAACTTGCTTCTAAGAAAGGCATTATTAAAGATACCGGATTCAAAGAATACCTTAAAGTTACTACCTTTGATCCTAAGAAATTAGAAATGCTACTAGTAAATATTGATAGCATTTTAGAAAATAATAACTATTTAATTAAGAATGGCTATCCAACTAAAGTCAATGAATACTTTGAAACTATCAAAGATAATCCTAGACATGAATACACTTTAGAAGATCCTAAAGAAAATTTACTATTAATTCTAAAAGATATGGAATATCTAAAAAATACTTCTATGGATAATGAAACTAAGTTTAACTCTCTAACTAATACCATAGAAAACTATACTATAGCTAAAGAACTATATAGTGAAATTGAAGAAAATAATGTTAAAATTACTAAGTTAGAACATGACCACCAAGAAATATTTGAGAAAATAGCTTCTATCATTAAAAACTATGATATAGAAAGTGAAACCCTAACCATTGAAGAGAAAAATTTATTAAATAGTGTCCTAGGTTTCTTAAAACAAAATGATTTGAGTGCTGAAGATGATACTGCTAGTTTAAGTAGTGCTGAAGCCTTATGCTCTACAAGTCCTAGATTAAGTGTTGATTTCTGCAAGAAATACGATATCGAAAGTAGATTTAAATCATACTACGAAGACTATTTAAATGCGGAAACCTTTGAAGAAAAAGAATTTGTTTATAGTTTTCTAGAATCCTTAATCCAAGAACTAGAATCAGTTGAGGCCATGAAAGTTGAAGATGAACTAGAAGCTAAAACTGATAATATGATAGGAAAAACTAGTGATAATGTTATAATGCTTTATCTATATGATAATGATAAAAAGAATACTTATATGGAAGATTATATTTACAACGATACTGTTACAAAAAGCCAAATCAAATTAAGAGATGTTGAAGGCATTAACTCTTTAATCAATCGTCTTAAAATCGATAGTGGGGAGAATAGATCATTCTTTCATAACAAATCCGAATCAGTATTAGATGGAAGCCATCATGCTACCCCAATGCGCCGTATTAGAACAACTAATAATCGTTTATTATATCAACCAATTAGTCCTCTAGATTTAGGGTTACCAAATAACTACCAAATCTATGCTATCTTAACTTGGGGTATTAAACAAAGTGAATATGATATTTATAATTATGTTAAAACACCACGTATTCAACTACCTTTAAATAATCTCTTAATTAGTATATCTAACGATATCGCTTCCATTAAATCTCAGAAACTAAGTAAACAAGAAGAAGATAAACAAATTTCAAAATACATCCAAGACTTAAAAGCTACCCAAGAAAAAATCTATCAAGATTACTATGATAGAATGGAATGCTTTATCAATAATGGCCATAAACAAGCTAGAAGGGGGACAAGATAATGAATTTAAATAAATTAATTGAAATCTTTAAAGATCTCGAAGTCAGTACTAAGAATATAAGAGAGTTCTTAAAAAGTGATGATTATTTTGCTAACTATTCTAGATATCAAGAACTAACCGAGATAGTTAAATCTACTAACTATGGCTTATTAGAAATTGATGGTCGCCTTGCTGAGTTAAACCTAACTTTTGAAGAAATCCAAGAATATTCTAGTATCAAGAAAGTCTTACTAGCATTCCAAGATAATCCCATCTTAACATACCCAAGTGGTCTTTTAAACCAAATTAGAGATGCTAATATAACTAAAGTTATAATAAACAAACTTATAGAAAAACAAAATATATATCAAGATAAATATAAAAGATATACTAAAATGGTCGATGATTGTGATACTTTAACTAAGATAATTACAAAGTTACAAAATCTTACTTCTACTGATTACATCACCCCTGACTTAATGACTATAATCTCTAACTTTCTAGAAAATAAAGAAGAATATAATCAAGACCAGGAACAAGTCTTTAAACGTAATAATCATATATATAAGTTAATCATAGAACAAAATATTGAGGCTTATAACTATGAACTAAAACAAGTAATGACTGAAAGAACTCATCGTTCTTATACCAAAACTCAAACCGAGTTAATTACTAAAGACGAACTTCTAAAAGTATTTAACCAATATGGTTATGATATAACAAATCTAAATAACGAAGTAATAAATGAATTTAAACATAGTATCTCTAAAGAAGATTTAATTAACAACTTTGAATTTCTAAAGAAACACTTATCTTTACCAACAACTATGGACAGTAAAACTCTAACTATCCTTTGTGGTTGCAACGGCGAAATCATTAACTACTTAGAAGATTTTTCTAATAAATATGGTATCTCTATTATTAAACTAATGCAAGTAACACCTAATATCTTTATTAGCAAACGTAACAGTATCAAATCTAACTTAGAAAAAGACAGCATTCCTATTCAAAGTGCTTTTAAAGACTTTGTTCCAAATGTTAACCTAATTGAAAGCCTAGGTTACAATATTCATGATTCTTATAGTACTTGTCCTTCTGTCTTCACATACTCCAATAGTACTTTGAAAAACAACGTCCAATCTCTAGAAGTATATGGTATTAAAAAAGATAAACTAGCTAAGAACTTTAAACTAAGTGGCCTAAAATCTACTGAGATACTATCTACTATCGATGCCTTTATCGAAGTAGGAGAGCTAGACTACTTACTAAGTAATACTTCTAGACTTTGTATATCTTATGATAGTCCAATGTTATATCGCTTATACTTTGTTAAAAAATATAATGAATCACACCCTAATAATAAGATAGAATATAAAAGTAAAAGAAACCATAATAATCTAAGTAATATAATATCTAACTTAGAAGATAATACTCTAGGTATTAATAGTACTAATGCCTTAGAACGTACTAACACTATTATTCCTCAAGATTTGATGTTGATACTACTAAAGAAATTGAAGATAAAATTAAAGAAAATAATGTTACTTATGATTTTACTAAGATTAATAATCCATATATTACATATTTAGAACAAAACAACAAAGTTAGTAATAATGCTTATAATATTTGTGGTGTTATTATCTCAAGATTTAAAGTTCTAAGATTATATGCTTCTTTAAGTAATATGAGCCCTAGTACTGATAAACTATTATTATTTTGTATTACTTATCATTCTAAGATTACAGCCCAAGAATTTGCCATTATGAAAGAGTATGTCGAATCAATAGTAAATGAACCACTTATAGGAGGTCGCAAATGAAAGAAAAATTAGAAAACTTAGGAGTTTCTTCCTATGTTTATGAAGAACTTCTAAGTACTGATCCTGCTACTTTAAGTAATTTAGAGTTAAACTGGGATATAGTAAGTAAAAATGTTAAGTACTTAAAGTCTATTGGTCTTACTTGTATTGATGAACTACTACTTTATAGTTCTTTGGTATTCATGTTAAACCCTAAAGACTTAGAAAATAAAATAAAAAGGCTCGATAAAGATACCTTTACTGCTGAAGTTAACGAAGACTTCTTTAAAATAGAACAATTATATCAAGATTAAGACAGCTAATAAAGGCTGTTTTTTTATGCGAGAATATGATATATTTAACCCGAGGTTACCTATGAAAATAATAAAATATACGAAAAAAAATAAAAATACTTACGAGATTACGTTAGAAAACAAAGAGACAATAACTATCTATGACGAACTAATCTTAAAATACGACTTACTAATTACTAAAGAACTAGACGACTATACCAAGAAACTAATCTTAGAAGAAAATACTTACTATGAAGCTTATTATAAAGCTTTAAAATACTTAAGTATTAAGAGGCGTACTAAGTTCGAAATAACTAATTACCTTAGTGACTATCCTAGTAATATTATAGATAAAGTAATAACTAAATTATATGAAGAAAACTATCTAAACGACGAAAAATACATCACTAGTTATATCAATGACCAAATTAATCTCAACAATAAAGGCTATAACAAAATACTTAAAGAACTAGGACTTATGGGGTTTGATAGCAATACTATATCTTATTATCTTAACTTAGTAGATCATAATACTTGGCTTAACAACATTAACAAATATATAACTAAGAAAAATAAGCATGACTATAAAGGTTCTTCAAAAAACTACAAGTTAAAGATACTAAACGATTTATTAAATAAAGGTTATTTCAAAGAAGATATTATCCAGTGTCTAGATAATTTAGAAGTTAAAGATGATAAATCTAATATTATTAAAGATTATGATAAAGCATACCTTAATCTAAGTAAGAAATACCAGGGTAGAGAACTAGAATACAAAATAAAAAATAAACTTCTAAGTAAAGGCTACGACTACCAGACAATCGAAAATTTATCCCACGAAAAAAAGGCTTAACCTAGGCCTTTTTATTTTGAACTACTTGATTTAGATTCTTGAGCTTGTAATAAAGAATTTTGAATGTAGTTAGTATAACTTGTCTTTAAATCACTATCCGTAATATTTAAATCATATTTCTTTCTAAGTTCTTGCATTGCTTTAATAGAAGCCTCACTATGACTAGAAATATAAGTATTAGCTAAAGTATCTAAAACAGTATCACGAACATCATTTAAACTTGCTTTTTCTTTAGTTTCTGTTCTTAAAATAATATGATAACCAAGTTCTGATTCTACAACCTCAGTAGTATATTCATTATCTTTTAACTTATAAGCAGCATCTACTACTTTAGTATAATTAGAACCTAAAGTATCAGTATTAATAACACCTAAATTACCACCATCATTCTTAGTAGACTCATCATTACTATATTCTTTAGCTAACTCACTGAACTTAGCTTGTAACTCATCTTTAGAAACACCTTTTAACTTTTCTAAAACTTCATTAGCTTTATTCTTAGCGTCTTCCTTAGCTTTATTCTTATCATCATCTGAAGCATTAGAATCATAATTAACACTAAATAAAATATGAGAAATCTTAATATCTGGTTTAATAGAATCTTTATAATACTTCTTAATCTCACTTTCTTTTATTTGCGCTTTAGCATAAGAAGTAACAGCTTTCTCTTGTAAATAATTTAAATATAAACCATCTTGATACTCTTCCTTAGTATTATAACTAGTATAATATTGAATAGCACTTTCTAACTTATCACCATATTGTTCCTCAAGTTGTTTCATCGTAGTTTCAGCAGATTCCTTAGCAGCATTTAAATCATTAGGATATTCTTTTTCTAAAATAATTTTATCAATCATATTAACAACTACTTCTAAACCATAACGATTTTTTAAAGAATTATATAAATCATTAACACTTATCTTAGTATTATCCTTTAATTCAACGACAACTTCATCTCCATTACTAAGTTTAGCAATCTCCTTATTACCACAACCAGTAACCAAAAATAAACTAACAGCCCCTATGATTATAGTCTTTTTTAAATATTTATTCATCTTTATCTCTCCTTCTTTCTTATTATAGCATTTATTTTTTAAAAAAATAGAGAACTTTACACAATTTTAACATGATTATAAGGATTTTTGGCTTAAATTACATACACAAAAAAATTCTAGAGCCATAAAATATAATGAATACAAATAAAGGAGGAATGATTTATGAATAACGGTGCTTGTGGCTGCATGGGTCCTGCTATCATCTTAGTATTATTTATTTTACTTATAATCATTGTTGGGGCATTTATCTAAAATTATGAAGAAATGTAATAATAGTGAGGTATCCCCTCAAAATAATAGTGGTTTATTTATAATTGTTTTATACATTTTACTAGCCATTATTTTAAGTAGTTTTATTTTTTATTAAAAGGGTGTATAAGCACTCTTTTCTTAAGTATAAGTATCTAACTTTGTCAACAAATAAGTAAATCTTTTGCATAATATTAGAAAGTAGGATATAATTAATATGGTGGTAAGTATGGCAAAAAAGAAAAAAAGAAAAACAGATGAAACTAGTAGTTTTCAATATAGTGTTGAATTAACTGGTCTTATTTTAGTTCTAATTGGCATTATTGGTTTTGGTTTTGGTATTGTAGGAGCTTTTATTAAGAAATTTGCCATGTTCTTAGTTGGAGAATTTTGGTGGGGTATTTTATTATTACTTATTTATTTAGGTACTATGATGCTTATTAAAAGAAAATTACCTAAGTTCTTTAGTTCTAAGTTAGTAGGACTATATATCTTATTTACAATGATTTTAGTCTTAGCACATTATACTTTTATTAAAACAAATATTAATCTTACTAGTGTAATTAACGCCACTAAAGATAATTACATGGAACGTATTTCAACTATTAATGGTACTGGCCCTATTTTATCAAGTGGTCAAGGTAGTATTGCGATTGGTGGAGGTTTTATTGGGGCTTTAGTTAGTGGTATATTAGTACAATTCTTTGGGTTTATTGGTACGATGATTGTTGTTGGAGTATCAAGCGTCTTTGGCTTAGTCTTATTGTTTGATATTAATATTAGTGAAGTATGGGATTCTATAAAAGATTACTTTGCTTCTCATAAGAAAGAGGAAGATGATGAAGAAGAGGAAGAAGTTCCTATATCTAATGCCACTATTCATAATGAAGAAGACAACTCTAAAGTAGTTATAACAAGTGTTGAAGAATTAAAAAATCATTCCAATACTATTAGTACACCTAAAGAACCTGTTATTACAAATAACCAAGTAATGCCGGAACATCCTACCCAAGAAATAGTAGAAGAGCCAATTATTACCGGCCTACAAAATAGTAACTATAAATTACCTAGTATAAATCTTCTAGATTTACCTAAAAATGATGGTAAGAAAAACTCAACGGAGTTTATTAAAACTAACAAAGTTATTTTAGAACGTGTTTTACAAGAATTTGGTATTAATGGTAAGGTTGTCGAAATCCATGTTGGCCCTGCCGTTACTCAGTTTGAAATCCATATTCCTGCTGGTACTAAACTAAGTAGGATAGTTAGCTTAGATAAAGAAATTGCCTTAGCATTATCCGCTAAAAGTATTAAGATAGAAGCCCCAATTCCGGGTAAGAATACGGTTGGTATCGAAATACCAAACCCAGTTATATCAGCAGTTAAAATTAGAGAAGTCCTGGGAAATATCCCTGAGTCCCAACAAAAAGCTAAGATTTTGGTTTCTTTAGGTAAAGACATCATGGGTCGTGTTCAAACAGCTGATATCTCTAAGATGCCACATCTTCTAGTAGCGGGTTCTACTGGTTCTGGTAAATCGGTATGTATTAATTCCTTTATTGCTAGTATTTTAATGCGTTATCGACCTGATGAAGTAAAACTTATGATGGTTGATCCTAAAAAGGTTGAGTTATCTAATTACAATGGTGTTCCTCACTTATTATGTCCCGTTGTTACTGACCCTAAGAAAGCTTCTTTGGCTTTACAACGTATCGTAAGTGAAATGGAACGTAGATATAATGAATTTGAAAGAGTTGGCGTTAAAAATATTGCCGGCTACAATGAATATGTTGATAAATGTAACAATAATAATCCCCAAGCTAATATGACTCATATGGGTTATATCGTTGTTATAATCGATGAACTTGCTGACCTTATGTTAGTTGCTGCTAAAGAAGTAGAAGATTCAATTATGCGTATTACTCAAATGGCTCGTGCCGCTGGTATTCACTTAATTGTTGCAACCCAAAGACCTTCAACCGATGTTATTACGGGTGTTGTTAAAGCTAATATTCCTTCTCGTATCTCCTTTGCCGTATCTAGTCAAATCGACTCTCGTACTATTCTAGATTGTACTGGTGCCGAAAAATTACTAGGTAAAGGTGATATGTTATATCTACCTATGGGTGAAAACTCACCAATTCGTATTCAAGGATGCTTTATATCGGATGAAGAAATCGCTAGAGTAATTGACTATGTTTGTAAAGAACAAGTTGCACAGTATGATGAATCAATTACAGCACCTTCTAAAGATGATGATCATAACCCAGTATCAGGAGATCCTGAAGATTATGAAGATCCGTTATATGATCAAATCGTTGAGTTTGCCGTTCAAACAGGTAAGGTTTCTGCATCTCTTCTTCAACGTAGGTTTAGATTAGGTTATAATCGTGCCGCTAGGGTAGTTGATTTACTTGAAGAACGTGGTATTGTAGGCCCTGCCAATGGTTCTAAACCTCGTGAAGTATTAGTTAAGTTAGAAAATAAACCAAATGAAGAGTAGTTGCTATTCTTCATTTTTAAGTTATTAAGGTGTAGCAGAGGTAGACTTTTGGGTATTGGCAAAATGTT
>HF998229.1 GCA_000433255.1 Coprobacillus sp. CAG:605
ATATTCTAGGTACTGATATAATTGGGGCTAATAAGTCTAAGTCTTATTCCCTATATTTATGGATGGATGAATCGGTTACTGTAGCAGAAGCTTCTAAGTCTTTTAGTTCTAAGGTTGTTATTGTTAATACGGCTACGGAAGAGGAGCCACCATTAGAAAAATTAGTAAATGAAGTCACTACTTTAGCTACAACTGATACTACAAATTTTGCCACTGATGACCAAGACAATAATATAAGATATATTGGTGCAGACCCAAATAATTATGTATATTTCAATTGTAGTGATTATAGTAATCAAGGTGATAGTACATGTGAAAAGTGGCGTATCATTGGTGTATTCAAAAATATGACTAAAGAAGACGGCTCTAAAGCAGACTTAGTCAAGATTATTAGAGATGATAGTTTGGGAGAAATAGCATGGGATAGTAACAATGTAAATGATTGGTCAAAAGCAAGTTTACAAACAACATTAAATGGTGAATATTATAATGGAACATATGCCACAGGAGCATTAAAAAATGATACAACAAGAAATGCAATAGAAAGTGTTATTTGGAACTTAGGTGGATTAAGTTCTGCAAGTAATATAACAAGTACTTTCTATAGTGCAGAAAGAGGTACAACAGTATATAGTGGTAGACCGACAACTTTGAAAGGAAAAATAAGTTTAATGTACCCAAGTGATTATGGATATGCAACCTCGGGTGGAACAACTACAAATAGGGCAACTTGTATGGCTACAAAACTTTATGATTGGGGTGACTCAGGAGTAAGCGATTGTAAGAACAATGATTACCTATATAAATCAAGTTACCGTCAGTGGACTTTAACAACTAACTCGTCTGACTTGCTCTATGCGTTTCGTGTGCCCTCGACTGGCTCTGTCACAAACTCTGACGTCTACTCCACTTATGGTGTTCGCCCATCATTGTATCTAAAATCTAATATCTCAATAACATCGGGAGATGGAAGTAGTACAGGCCCTTACCAACTAAATTTAAAATAAAAAGAGTTCTCAAATAAAAATTGAAAACTCTTTTTTAATATACTAAATTATAAATAACGATATAACCCAATAGCTTTACCCAAAATAGTACAATTAGGTAAAATAATTGGTGCCATAGTATCATTCTCTGGTTGTAAACGAATATGGTCTTTCTCTTTATAGAAAGTCTTTAAAGTAACCTCATCATTATCATTCATAGCAACAACAATATCTCCATTACGAGCATTTTTTTGCTCTTGAACAATAACCACATCACCATCATAAATACCCTTATTAATCATTGATTCACCACTAACTTCTAACACAAAAACCTTTTCATCTTTAGGTACTAAAGAAACAGGTAAATCAAAAAACTCATCCGGTTTTTCAATAGCTTCAATTGGACTTCCTGCTGTAACCTTACCAAGCATTGGCACTCTAACTAAATTATCAGGCATATTATATTCATTATTACCCACAACTTCAATAGTTCTAAACTTAGACTTAGTCGTTCTTAAATAACCCTTTTGAACCAACTTCTTAATATGCGTATGCACAGTTGCCGGACTAGTTAACCCTAAAGCTGCCCCAATCTCACGTGTAGCAGGGGGAAATCCATGCTTAGCAACATACTTTTTAATGTATTTTAAGACATCATCTTGTCTTTTAGTTAATTCTGTATTATTTTTATTCGTATTTTTACTCATAATTTTCCTCCAACTTGATATTATCATAGAGTAATCATTTTGTCAAACAAATATATGCAAAAACATACTTTTGGTATATCTTCGTTATAGACTTTGAAAGTCTTTTTTGATACAATAACGTTAGTTGAAAAGAAAGTGATTATTTATGAAAAAGAAAATCTTAATACCTTATGCTTCATATGGTTCTGGTCATAAGGCTATTGCTAGATACATTGAAAAATATTTTAAAGAACAAGATCCTGAGTTAGAAATAAAATGCTTAGACATGTTAGAATATTCTATGCCTATAATAGGTAAAATATCCCAGGTAACTAATGGATACTTAATGCTTAAAGTACCAGCTATCCATGGCCTTATGTACAAACTATTTGATCAAAAAATAAGTGGTGCCGTTGCCGATAATGTCTCTATGACGCTTTTTAAAAACAAAGCCATGCGCCATGTAGTCGAAGATTTTAACCCTGACTTAACCATTGCCACTCATTTCTTTGGTGGAAGCCTTATTACTTATTACAACAAAAAACACATTACCAACTCTAAACTTATAACCGTTGTAACAGACTACGAGGCTCACGAACTATGGGTTAATGACTATAAAACTGCTGACTACCTAATAGTTGGTGATAAAGCCGAAATACCTATTCTTGTCAAAAGAGGAGTAGAGAAGAAAAAAATTAAAGCTATCGGTATTCCCATAAGACCTCAAACTACCAGCACTTTCAATAAAGAAAAATCGTTAAAAAAATACAAACTAAGTGGTAACCGTTTAATCTGCGTCTTCTTCGGTGGCGGTGGCAATGGTTCCACAACATCTCTTCCATATATCAAAAGACTCATCAAAAACAACCTTAACCTCGATATAATATTTATTGCTGGTAAGAACGAAAAATCCCAAGAACGGGTTAATAAATATATCGAAGAATATTACGCTACTAATATAAGAGTAATCGGCTATGCCACCAACGTACCCGAACTCTTACAACTATGTGATTTCGTAATATCTAAACCCGGAGGAGCTCAAAGTACCGAATGCCTCTACTTCAATAAACCAATTCTAATGATAAACTCTTCCGGTGGCCAAGAAGTAGCCAACTACAAATACTTCACCAAAAACGGCTATGGCCGTCGCTTTATAACATCCTGGGGCCTAAATAACTTTGTTAAAGACATCGTAAATAATCCTAAGATACTAACTAAAATGCAAAAAAACATGGCTAAAAACCATAACGAACAAGCCATTCAAAAACTATATGAACTAACAGAAGACTTACTAAAAAATAATAAATCAAATAACTAGAGACCTCAAAAATCTCTTTTTTCTTACCCTTAAATTTGCTATAATACTATTAGAGTAGAAAGAGGCTATTTATGAAAGAAGATATAACTAAAATTATTAATACAATCAAAATACTAGGCATCGATATGATTGACAACGCTAAAAGTGGTAACCCTGGTATAACCCTAGGTGCTGCACCAATTATGTATACCTTATACGCTAACCATATCAATGTTAACCCATCTGATCCCACTTGGTACAATAGGGATAGATTTGTTATGTCTTCAGCTCATGGTTCCGCTCTTTTATATGCCACTTTATACCTAGCTGGTTATGATATTAAATTAGAAGACCTAACTAAGTATCGTAGATTAAATTCCAATATGCCAGGATACCCTGAATTAAATAAAACTAGTGGAGTTGACTATACCACGGGTCCTCTAGGAGAAGGTCTTGCCGCTGCTGTCGGTATGGCTATGTCTGAAAAATACCTAGCTAGTACTTTAAATAACATCGTCAAAAAACAACGTCTTATCAACCATAACATCTACTGCTTAGTAAGTGATGGCGACTTAGAAACCGGACTATCCCTAGAAGCTGCCTCCCTAGCGGGACAATATAATCTTGGCAATCTAATTGTATTATATGACTCTAATGACATGACCCAAGACGGCGAGATAACTAAATCAAACAAAGAAAACATCCTAAAACGTTTCGATGCCTGCGGCTGGCAAACCGATTTCGTAAGCGACGGCACCAGTGTCGATAAAATCGATAAAGCTATCAAACGTGCCAAAAGAGTAACCAATAAACCAAGTATAATCGAAATCAAAACTATTATTGGTAAAGACTCCTTCAACCAAGGAACCAACATTGTTCATGATAAACCACTATCCCTAGACGACATGAAAAACCTAAGAACAGCCTTAAAAATCAATACCGGCAAATTCGAAGTTATGAAAAGTACCGTTGATAAATTCCGCAATCTAATTCATAAACGTTGTGATAAAAACTATAAACTATGGCAAGAATACTATACTGAGTTTAAAAAAACTAACATCAAAGAAGTTCAAAACTTTGTTAACTTTATCGAAAATAAAAACTTAGGCTTTGAATTCAATGCCAATAACTTCAAAATTCAAGCTACCTACGAAGAAGAACTTCGCGAATCAAACTCTAAAATCATGAACATCATTGCCAGTAGAACTCCATTTTTCTTAGGTGGTAGCAGTGACTTATTCAGTGCTTGTAAAACCTATCTAACTAGAGAATCAGATTTTACCTCTAAATCATACTATGGAAAAAATATTTACTTTGGTGTCCGTGAACACGCTATGGGTAATATCATAAATGGTATGGCAACATATGGTCTTATTCCTTTTGGCTCAACCTTCCTAAAATACTTTGACTACCAAAAAGATGCCTTAGTAAGTGCGGCAATCATGAATATTCCTGTCGTTTATATCTATACCCATGACGGGGTTGCCATAAGTGAGGACGGCCCAATATCAAGTTCCTTCGAACAGCTAACTACTTTAAGAAGTATTCCTAATTTATTAACCCTAAGACCGGGAGATATTAACGAAGTCATTGGTTCCTGGGATGTTATAATCAATCAAAAACGCCCAACCGCCTTAATAATTTCTAAAGAAAATATCCATATTCTAGGTGGAACTAAATCTAACCAAGTAAGTAAAGGAGCTTATATTGTTCGTAAAGAAAAAAATAAACTAGACGGTATAATCATAACCTCTGGCTTAGAACTAACAATATCCCTAATAATTGCCGAAGAACTATCTAATGAATATGATTTACGTGTCGTATCCTGTGTTAGCCAAGAATTATTCCAAGAAACAGATGATGCTTATAAACAAGAAGTCCTAGGCGGTAGTGCTAAAATAATTGCTATTGAAGCCTCTAACTCTATGTCTTGGTTAAGATTTACATCTCAAGATAAGATAATAGGCATTGATAAATTTAGTACTAGTGGTCACCCTAAAGAAGTATTAAAAGCTCTAGATTTTGATATTGATACTATTAAAGAAAGAATAATTAATATTTTAAAAAAGTAACTTAGACACTCAAAAAAGAGTGTCTTTATATATACCTAAAAAACTATGTAATACAAGTAAAATATTGGATAATGAAGCATAAAAGTACAAAAAAATAACAAAAATGTGCAGAAAAAAAAGAAAATCAGGGGTAT